>JBOGIC010000534.1:0-5511 GCA_050744985.1 Acidimicrobiales bacterium | reverse complement strand
GGGCCTCGGCTCCACGGCCGTGCGCGCCGTCCAGAACCGCCGCATCTGGCCCACATAGGCCGGGACGGCGGCGGCGGCGGTGACGATGCCCGTCGACATCGCCGCCTCCTCGAACGCCAGGGCGAGCGGGTCGGGGGGCCGGGCGGCGACGCGGCCCCGCACCTCGTCGCCGAGGGAGGAGAACACGTCGTGGGCGATGGCGCGCGAGGTCGACTCCCGCTCCCGCAACGACAATCCGGCGCCGAACCGGGCCTGGCGCCGGCCCTCGTCCTCCGACATCCGGGCCAGTCCGCCCGCCAGGTCGGCGCCCCCCCGCAGCGTGCCGACGACCCCTGCCCGCAATTCGTCCCCCAGGCTGCGGACCGACTCGACGAGTTGCTCCCGGCGGCCGCCCCCGAACACCTCCTCGTAGAGGTTCGGGAACGGGGCGAGCGGGCCCGTCCACATCACGTCCGGTGGATACGTGAACGGCGTGGGCGTCAGAACGATGAAGACGGCCTCCCGCAGCGCCGCGACCTTCGCCCGCAGATCCCCGAGCGCGGCGGGCCCGACCACCTGCCCCGTCGCCAGCGCCAGATCGGCCGCCGTGAACCACGTGACGAGCGCGTTGCGAACCCCGGTGACCGCGTCACCGATCACCAGCGAGATCAGGTCGTCGATGGTGAGGCGCGGCGGTGTGGGCAGGATCGCCCTGGTCCATGGGGGAATGAGCAGGTCGAAGACGGGGCCGAGCAGGTCGAAGTTCATGAAGCCGTCGACGACCGAGCGCACGGCCTCGGCCAGCCCGGCGACCCACTGGCCCCATTCCGTCACGCCCTGGAGAAAGCCGTTCACGCCCGTGAACAGCCCGTCGAACCAGGCCGGGAAGCCCGTGGCCAGCACGCCGACGTTGAAGCTCACGATCAAGTCGGTGGCGATGAGGAAGAAGTGGCCGGTCGTGCCGAGGTCGACGACGCCGAGGATTCCATCGGCGACCGCGTCCGGGAGGGCGTAGACGGCCCGCTCCACCGGGCGCAGCCCGGTCAGGATCCGGCGGCCGGCGTAGATGGACGCATCGTGGAGGACCACGTCGATCGCCAGGCCCACCACCGGCAGCACGACGAGCAGGTCCCGAACCGACTGGGCTGTCCCTTCGAGCGACCGGCTCAGTCCGCCGAGCCCGGCTCCTTCCGGCGGCGCCACCTCGTCGCCGCCACCCGGTGACGCAAGGATGTCCAGCAGCGAGTGCGCGGCTGCGCCGCCCCGTGCGGCCGCCCGGATCTCGGCCTGGTCGGCGCGACCGAGCAGCGCACTCCAGCCGAGATTCGCGATCCCGAACACGTCCGAGAACCGGGACACGCGGTCGTCGAACATCGAAGGGCGGGCGGTGGAGAAGCGTTCGAGTGAGTCCACGACGGACCGCAGGGCGGCCAGCGGGACGCCGACGATCCGGGGCAGGGCCAGTTCCTGAGCCACCGCCGTGCGGGCCCACCCCAGGCCCTGGACGAACTCCCGTCCACCTTGGCGGAACCCTTCTCCTACGCTCAGCGACGGGCCCGAGGGCAGCGGGGGCACGGCACCCACGTCGACCCGGGCGCACACGGCGCCGTCGCGATAGCGCAGCACCGGGTAGGCCCGGGTCGCCCGCTCCGCCCGGTCGGCCTGCTCGACCAGCTTCTTGACGGCGTCGGCCAGCTTGTCGAACAGGTCGACCATCGGCGCGGTCTGAGCCGTGAGCGGCGCGCGGAACCGGTTGGCGATGAGGGCGTAGCTGATCACGTCAGGCTCCGGCTGCCACGGCGTAGGGCTCGAGGTCGAGCTGGCGCCGGAGGCTTTGCACAAAGGCTTCGACGGCCGGCCGGGATGCCTCGCCGGCGTCGGTGCGAACACGCAGGCGCCGGATCACAGGCCGGATCTCGCGTGGCTCTTCGAGGGCCCGAGTCGGATGCTGCACGCGCTCGGGCCGGACGGCGGCGTCCAGCTCCGCCAACTTGGCCTCGAGCCGGGGCAGGAACTCGGCGGCGTGCCGGCCGGCCCCCGCGCCGGCACCGCGGGCGACGATCGGCGCCACACGCTGGAGGGCGTCCGCCAGGGCCATGACCCGCGTGACCGCCTCGGGCTCCTCGGCGCGGCGGCGCAGCTCGGCCCACTGGCCGCCGAAGACCGACGGGCGGGTGCGGTAGCGAACGAGCGCGGCCCGCTGGGCGGGGTCGAGAGCGAAGGGGTCGGAGGACGCCCCCAGGCCCAACCCACGCGCCACGCCGGCGGCGAGCGGCACCGCGTCGATCGGCAGCAGGATGGGGAGAGGCCCCGGCGCCGGTCGCGGGGGCGGCGCGCCCGGCATGCCCGTCGCCCGGAGCAGGCGCGTCATCAGGCCCGGCGGCGAGGACGATGGGGATGACGAGCTGGAGGACCCGGTGCGGGCCCGCCACGCGGAGAAGGCCGTGGCCGATCCGAGGAACGACCGGAGCCACGCCACCGTGGGGTGCTCGACGACGGCGGCACGCACGAAGGTCCGGACGTCCTTCAACCACACGGCGACCGCCGAGCGGGCGGCGGGCAGGCCGGCGGTCAACGTCGCGGTGGCGCCGGCCCACCACTCGCGGAAGACGGCGCCGACTGTCTTGAAGAGCCGGCCCACGACGACGATCACCCCGCCGAGCACCGAGGGGACCGACCCGGGGCCGGTCCACAGCATCGACAGGGCGACAAAGGTGTCGTCCAGCACCAGGACGACGGCGCCGATCAGCTCCTGGGCGGCGAGGACGGTGGCGACGACCGCGTCGCGGAACGGCGCGCCCAGCGGCGCGATGCGCGTCACCACGACCGCGACGAGCCCGAGGACCTGGGCCAGGAGCACTGGGAGACGGTCGGCCAGCACGAGGAGCTGGCGGAGCAGCGGGTTGGGCACGCGGCTACGGCTGCCGGTGAGCTGGTCCCACAACCGCTGCAACGGGGCGGCTACCTCGGCCATCGCGCCGAGGACGTCGTGCTCGTCGCTGAGGCGGCCGCCGATGGCCATCGCCGGCAGCCCGAGGGCCGCCAGCGGTCCACCGGCGAGAAGGAGCGCGCTGAGCGGGGCACCACCGCTGAGCCAGTTGAGCGCCACCCCGATCCGCGACCAGACGCCGTCGACGAAGTTGGACATGATGGCGGTGAGGAGCATGCTGTTGATCGGCGACGCCAGCATCCCGGCGAGCGCGCCACCCATGCCCAGCAACGGCTCCGTGAGGTTCGGCCCGATGGGCTCGCCGCGTTGGCGACGGCCGGCGCCGATCTGCGCCCAGCGCGACCGCAGCGCCGCGATGTTGACGATGGTGATGCGCAGCGTGATGCCCGCGACCGGGAGCCGGGTGCCGAACCACCGGACGAGCCAGGCACTGCGCAGCCGTGTGGCCACGAGGGCGAAGCTGTCAGTGAGACCCTCCCATCGGGAGAGCCGCCGGGTGCTCTTGGTCATGATCCCAAGGCGTTCGGTCAACAGCACCGAGAGCGGCACCCGTCACCGCTTCCCGGCCTCTTCGATCTGCGCGTTCTCCCGCTCGATCTGCTCGACCAGCATCCGCACATACGCGCGGCGTTCACTCGTGTCGAGTTCCATCAGCTCGGCCCACGACCAGTGCAGGTGGTAGGCGAGGAAGAAGATCTCGCTGCGCAGCGCATCGTCGGTCAGGCCATCGCTAAAAAATTGGTGAGGTCCAGACTCGCGTTGAACTGCTTGCCGCAGCTCGTGCACTCCATGGGCCGCACGAGGTCGATGCCCGGGGCGGCGTCGTTGAGGGCCCGGTCCACCAGCCGCCGGTCGGTCATGGTGAGGTCGCTCATTATGCGTGTCCCCATGCCCTCGAGGCGGTACGACGGGACATCGCCCAGGCTCTTCATGCAGCGGGCCAGGAGCGCGTTCTTGCCGACCGACGCGTTCTCGCGCATCTGGGGCGCCACCGCCTCCTCGTCGGCACCGGTGGGCAGCCGCAGCCGCAGCGCCGTGTGGAGCTGGCCCTCGCGGTCGACCCAGCCGTCCTCGAGCTCGACGTCGATCTCGGTGCCGTCGCCGTCGGGCACGGTGCGCACCGCCAGTTCCTCGAGGTCCTCGACGACCTGGACGCTCTCGCCGCAGCCGGGGCACGCGTAGGTCGCCGGCAGCTCGCTGCCGAACGTGACACTGCGCAGCTTCACGAGCAGGTAGTTGCGGTCGGCTGACGTCATCGACGTCACAGGCGCCCGGCCGTTGGGCTCCAGCGTTCCGAGCGACACGATGCAGCTGTGGAGCAGCTCGGTCACAAGCTTGCCGCCGTTGCGCTGGTACTTGCGGTCGGCGAGGATCGCCTCCTCTCGCCCCGTCATCTTCCGGAGCACGACCCGGCGATGGGTCGTCCCGTCCGAATCGGTGTAGCCGACCGGCAGGGTGAACTCGAACTCCCGTCGCGCCCTGGTCTCAGACACGTTCCAACCCCTCGTGCTCGAGGACGATCGTCTGCTTGAACAGCGTCGTCGATCCGGCTTCCAGGTCGGTGAACTTGGACGACTTGATCCACGCGTCCCGGAACATGAACTCCAGCACCTTCTCGCCGTTGTGGTACTTCACGACCGTGCCGCTCTTGCGGATCGCGGAGCCCCCTTGCTTGGCCGCGCCCAGCTCGAAGGTCAGCTTGAACCAGTCGCGGAACTTGCCGTCCTCCTGGCTGCCGTCGACGTAGCGCTCGATCGTGAGGGGATCGAACTTCACCTTGGTGGCCGCGATCTTGTAGACGTGGTTGGTGCCGCCGTCGGCCTGCTCGATGGTGTCGATCTCCCCCTCGCTGAGGCCGCTGACCTTGCTCACTCCCGGACTCGGTACACCGTCGATCACGAGGACGAACTCGTTGGCCCGGTAGGACTCCCTGATGTCGGCTTGGGGCAACGCCCTACCTCCTTTCGCTGTCGCTGTCGTTCACGTCCGTCATGCCTCGGCGGCCGAGGCGCCCGACTGCTGCTGTCCGACGACGATGACGATCGTCTCGGCCGGCTTGGACGGGTAGAAGTAGACCTCCACCTTGAAGTTGCCCTTGTCGACCTCGTCGGGCGGGTTGTTGGTGTCGTCGCACACGATCGTGAAGACCTCGTCGGGTTCTCCGGTACCGAACGCCCCCTGGCGCCAGAGGCCGAGGAGGAACGGCCGCACCGAGCCGTGCTTCACGGCGGTCCAGAGCGTGTCGCGGTTGGGCTCCTGTCGCACCCACCGCAACCCTTGGCGCAGGCTGGTCTTGACGTAGTTGAAGAGCAGGCGGACGTTGACGTAGAGCCAGCGCGTGTCGGTGGAGAGCGTGCGCGAGGCATCCACGACGATCCCGGCGCCGGGCACCACGCGGACGCCGTTCACGCTGCCGGTCTTCACGAGGTCGGTGTGCTCGGCGTCGCTGAGCCGGTATTCGACGTCGAGGGCGCCGAGCAGGCGGGCCTCATCGCCGGCGGGTGCCTTGTGGATGCCCCTGGTCGTCTCGATCCGCGCGTACACGCCCATGACATGTCCGGTCGGAGGGACCGACCGCAACG
>JBOGIC010000533.1:0-3538 GCA_050744985.1 Acidimicrobiales bacterium | reverse complement strand
GGCATCACCACCCACGAGGCCCTGGCCGCGGCCGACGCCCTGGCCGCCGACGACATCTCGGTGCGCGTCGTCGACGCGTACTGCGTCAAGCCCATCGACGCCGCCACCCTCACCGAGGCGGCCCGGGCCTCCGGCGGGCGCATGGTGGTGGTCGAGGACCACTGGCCCGAGGGCGGGCTGGGCGACGCCGTGCTCGAGGTCTTCGCCGACCACGACGCCCCCGTGCACATCCGCTGCCTGGCCGTCGAGGGCATGCCCACCTCCGGCAAGCCGGCCGAGCTCCTCAGCGCGG
This sequence comes from Acidimicrobiales bacterium, assembly GCA_050744985.1. Classification (GTDB taxonomy): domain Bacteria; phylum Actinomycetota; class Acidimicrobiia; order Acidimicrobiales; family AC-14; genus JBOGIC01. Next base: position 3,246 of record JBOGIC010000533.1, on the reverse strand, counting down.
CGGGCATCGACGCCGCCGCCATCGCCGACGAGGCCCGCAAACTGGTCGGGTGAGTAAAAACTCGGCTATTTGCCGACCTTCTACTCAACGGCAGAGAAGCAGCGGCCTCGGCGCGACGTAGTCGACGAGGTCGTCGAGCGGGAGCGGCAGGGCCGCGGCGCCCGCGCCTGCCATCGGCCGGGGGCGGCGAGGCTCGCGCGGGGAGGAACTGCCACCGCGGCCGCGGTAGATCAGCAGGCCGTCGGGGTTGGGGACGGCGTCGAGGGCGGCGGTCACGCCCGTGTCGGCGCGAAAGAGCTCCCACTGGAGCTCGTCGCGGAAGACGAGCTCGAACACGACGCCCCAGCGGTGGTGGTGGAGGGTCCAGTCGACGGCACCGTGCAGGATGGCGGCCTGGACGACGTTGTCGCCGTGTGCCTCCACCCACAGGCTCGCCGGATAGCCCCCATCGAGCACTTCGATCGACATCTCGTACACGGCGGCTCAAGTGTACGCAGCTACGAAGTACGCCCGCGTTCCATCTCCTGGGCGAGGATGGTCAGCGCCGGGCGCAGCTTGGCCGGCTCGGCCGACCCGAAGATCAGCACCGTCTTGCCGGCGTAGCTCACGCGGTACTCGAAGCCGTCTGGCATGGCGAAGCCGTAGACGGACTGCAGCGTTGGGAAGTCGGCGGCCGTCAGCGCCGACGCCAGCCGCATGAGCTGGGCGCGGGCCACGGTGAAGGTGATGGTCTTACTCGCGCTCTGGAAGGTGGCCGCCCCGTCGGGAGCGATGGTCAAGCGGTCGTTCACCCCGGCGATCCCGCCCGTGATGTTGTAGCTGACCGGGCTGCCCAGCACCGGCGGGCGTGTCGTCGTCGTGGTGCTGCTGGTCGTGGTCGCTTCCGTGGTCGTCGTCGCCTCGGGCGGCGCGTCGGTGGCGCGCGGCGCCGTCGTCGGCAGTTGCAGAGCAGTCGTGGTGGTCGTCGTCGGCACCATCGTCGGCACCGTGGAGGTCGTGGCGCCGGCGGTCAGCTCGGCGTCACCGGAGGCAGCACAGGCTGGCGCCGCCAGCGTGCTCACAAGGCACAGGGCGAGACATCTCACCGCGCTCACGCGCCCTCATTGTGGCTCGTTCACGATCCCGACTGATAGCGGACGGAGCTGCCGTCGCCCTGGGGCGTCTGCGACGCCGGGCCGCCTCCGGGTATGGAGCAGGGGGTAGACAGCGCAGATGGACCGTCTTCGCCCGCCCGGCCTTCTCGACGACTTCGCCCGCCGGCCCGACCGGCAGGAGGCGTTCGCCCGCGGCTGGGACGCCGTCGTCGACTCGTTCATGGTCACCTTCGCCGGGGTCGAGGGCGGCGCGTTCTTCGACGCGCGGAGGGGTGCCGCCTCCGGTGAGCCCGAGCGGGTCTCGGTGGCGTGGGATGCCTCGCCTCGCGTGCTGGCCAAGTGGTTCGAAGGTGAGGACGACCCGGACGCGGCCCGGTGGGAGGCAGCGGAGACGCTGCGGCCGCGGCTGTTCGGTGGCCAGCCACTACGGCAGGTCGTCGACGGCGCGCTGGGCGACCCGGTCGAGGTCCTCCACCGCCAGCAGGACGAGTACTGCGAGTGGTTCGTCGATCGCGACGACGCCGGGCGGATCGGGCGGATCACCCTCACGTGCGATGTGCCCGAGTACTGGCAGCTGCTCGCCTCGGGCACGGCGCCGTTCTTCGAGGCGACCGACGAGCGGTCGACGATCGTCGAGGGCGACATCGAGCTGGTCGCCGAGTTGTACCGCGAGCACGTCGACCCGGGCATCGCCGTGGACGACCTGCTGTGGCCCTACGACGTCGCGGCCTACGACGACGTCGGGAAGCAGTGGTACTACTACGGCCGCGCCGGGACCTACAACCCGTTCAACCGCTGGAACACGACCCACGGCGCCATGCACCTCACCCATCCCGCCAACACGTTGGTGGGCGAGTTCCGCGTGGCCGCCCGCGCCGCCGTGTTGCGCCACGACGCCCGGGGCGAGCCTGTTGACGATGCCGAGACCCTCGTGTGCTGCTCGGGGTTCGGCGAGCCCAACCGATCGAGCGACCCGGCCATCGGGGCCGCGGTCAACGGGCTGGTGCGGCAGGGCTACTCGGTGTCCCTGGCCGACCCGGTGGGTCTCTACATCGCCGGCATCAATCTCGGGGCGTTCCGGGGGCCGGGTGGGGAGCCGGTCGACGGCGCCTGGCGCGTGGACCGGGGGGACGCCGAGCGCCAGATGGTTCTCCGGGCCACCTTCGCGGCGCCGCCCGGCGCTCCCTACACCGTCAACGAGATGCGCAGCGCCGGGTCGCCCATCGCCTACGGCGGCCAGATCGCCGACCAGGTGCAGATGATCGTGACCGGTCTGGCCCAGCGGGCGGGCTACGAGGGCGCCCACCAGCCGTGCGTCGCCCAGTGCTGCGAGCACCCGGACAAGCCGGGCGTGGTGGCCGTCGTCTTCCCGTGCGCCACCGTCGATTGGGCCGACCGGTCCCCGCTCACCGGCGAGCCGGCCGCGCCGCCGGCCGCACTGGGCCGGGTGGGCGACCGCCGTGCTCATCTCGTCGAGATCGCTCGTGCCAAGATGGCGCCACGATGAGAGCGCTGCGCTGGCTGGTACCGGTGTACCTCGGCCTGGCCGTCCCGATGGTGGCGTCGCCGCCGGCGTTGGCCGCCACGGCCGCCCCCCAGCTCCGGGTCTCGCCCGCCGTGGCGAGGGCGGCGGAGCGGGTGACGGTCTCGGGGGCCGGATACGGCAGGACCAACCCGATCGAGATCCACTGGAACTCGCCGTCGGGCCCGGTCCTCGGGTCGTTCCGCCCGACCGACTCGTCATTGGAGCCCGGCCAGGTGATCGTCCCGCCCGACGCCGCACCGGGCAAGTACCAGATCTATGCCACCCAGCAGGACCTTCCGGACAAGCCCTCCACGTCGATCGAGGTGGTGTTGACGAGCGCCCAGATCCCGGCGCAGACGGCGACGACCCAGCCGTTGATCGAGGAGGAACGGGGCGAGGAGGGCGGCACCTCGCTGGCCGTCGTGGCCGTGATCATGGTCGTGGTCCTGGGCGCCGTCATCCTGGCCGGCGCCCTGATCACGCGCCGCCGCCGGGCTACCCCTTGACGCCGACGAGCAGCTTGTAGCCGGCGATCCCGTCGCGCACGGCCTCCGCCGCGAGGGCGGTGCGCGTTCGGGCCAGGTCGAAGTCGATGGACTCGATCTCGGGCAGCTTGGCGATCTTGAA
>JBOGIC010000532.1:0-4945 GCA_050744985.1 Acidimicrobiales bacterium | reverse complement strand
TCCAAGTCCAGCTGCTCGACGGCTCCTCCTATCGACCCCGACGGCGGCCGGACGACCCCGCGAACTCGTCGTAGCCTGGGAGCATGGCTCGAGAGCCCCTCCCGCTCACTGATCAGGAGTTCATCGAACGACGTCGCGCCGCGGGGCCGGCGACGGACGACGATGTGTCGATCACCCGGGACGGGCGTCGCCTCGACAGCAAGGAGGCTGTCCTCGCCTGGCTCGCCGAGGTGGAGGCGGATCGCGCCGCCGGCCGCCTCGTCGAGCTGGATGACGACTGAGCCGCCGCCGCTCGACGTCGAGCGAATCCTGTCGACGCTCACGCGCCGTGGCGTCGAGTTCCTCCTTGTGGGCGGCGTCGCGGCCATCGCCCACGGCGCTCGTCGGTTGACCGTTGACCTCGACTGCCTTGCACAACGCACGTATGCGAATCTCGACCGGCTCGCCGCAGCGTTGCGGGACCTGAACGCTCGCGTGCGCGTCGAGGGTCTCGACGACGCCGAGGCGGCGCTGCTCCCGGTCCGAATCGATCGGGAGTCGCTGGGCAGGATGGAGATCTCCACCTGGCGAACCGACGCCGGCGACTTTGACATTCTCGCCGACCTTCCATCGAGCGACGGCAGCCGGCTCCGATACGACGACCTCATCGGGCGCGCGAACACTCAACCGCTTCACGGGATCACAGTTCGAGTCGCGGCCCTCGACGACATCATCGCATCGAAGGAGTGGGCGAATCGGCCCAAGGATCACGAGGCGTTGGACGAACTCCGCCGACTCGCGTCTGGCGGCGGCGAGACCAGAGACCCGACCTGACCGCGCCGCTCGGCTACTTCCTCGAAGCCGACGAGTACGCGACGGCCGCACCTGTCGCTCCAGCTGGCAGCGACGGGTACTGCTCGTGAATCTCGGAGTCCGTCATCCCGGCCGCGAGGCAGTCGAGCATGACGCTCACCGGGACACGCGTCTCGCGGAACCGCGCCTGACCATGCACAACCGACGGGTCGGCGTCGATGAGGTCGAGCAGGTCCTCCGCCATGAAGCCATGGTCCCAGAAGACAGACGCCGGGGTTCCACTGCTGAGGACTGGCTGAGGACCGGAGCGGTCCTCTACCTGCGAAAGCCCAGGTGAACGGGCCTTCAGGCCCGTTCACCGCCTACACTCCGGCTCACCGTCACTCTCCCGTTTGACCTGCGGTTTCGCGTCGTCGGGCTGAGCCCAGGCCGCGGGCCTCGCGGCGATGGCGGTCGTACGCGGTGTATGCTGGACGCTGCCGATTGGATGGTTCAAAGTCAACCGCGTGAACACTGCGATCGTCCGTGCCGACAGGCCGCGGGTGATCGTCAGGCGCTGGCGTCTTGGCCATGCAGCGATGCTTGCCGGGATGATGGCCACCACGGCCGCCTACGGCCTCGGCACCGCACCCGGCCCCCTTATGACTTCGCTCGTCCAGAACGCGTCGCGAATCCAAACCTCAGCCTCCCCACCTGACTGTCGCTGAACGACGCCAGACAGACACCGACTGTCATGGACAGGGTTGTGGGCGACCTCGGTTGACGTCTTCCGGGCTGATCCACCGGCCACGTTCGAGAAGTTCAGGAGATCCTCCCGGTGTTTCAGGACGTCACGAAGCCGTTTACGCGCGTCAAGATCATTCAGGACCGGGGATCCTGCGGCTCTCTACCGCCTGTCTCGATCCGCCACTTGACCCGCACGCCGAGTGCCGCTGCGTAACGCTCGATCGTCGAGAGTCGGATGTCGAGCTCGCCAGCCTCGAGCCGGGCGACCGCCGACTGCGAGGTGCCCATCCGGGCCGCGACGGCGGTCTGCGACAGTCCCAGCCTTTGCCGCTTCGCCGCCAGGTCCCGCAGGAGCCGCCCGCGTTCGAGGGCCGCATCGACCAAGGTCGGAAACTCGGGGTTCGCCTGTGCGCGTTCGTCAATCAGCTCGTCGAGGAAGTCGGGCGTCGCCATCGACCTAGTCTCTCATCTCGTTCCTGATATCGCAGGTTCGATATAGCACCGTACTCACCCCGTACCTCGCCGACGCCAATCCGCCAGTCGCCTCTGTGCCAATCGGATCTTCGCCTGCGGCGTCTTCTGCGTCTTTCTTCGAGAAGCCCTCCAGAGCCAGGAGCACCTGGCCGCGTGCTCCCTCCGGCGCGAACAGGATCCGGAAGGACTGGTCCTCCCGCTCCGCACGGACCTCGTAGATGTCGCCTGATCGGTGCCGAGCCGCTCGGAGGCCAAGGATCGCGACCTCCTTCATGGCAGCCACCACCTCGGCCGCGTCCTCGTCGGAGAGTGCGGCCATGAACTGCTTCACTGGCCGTCGGCCGGCCTTGGGTCCGGAAGTCACGCCATCGCCGCTTCGCGCTCACGCGGCTGCCCGATCCTCGAACAGCTCGGTGTCAACGGCCTCACGCGTATGACCGTCCGAGTCGGGCCAGAGGTGCCCGTACTGGTCGAGTGTCTCCGGGCCCCCTTCTGAATAATGGGCCTGGCTCCGATCACGGGGCCCTCCGGCCGATCGAGACGGCGGAGACGGTGGGGATGAAGGAACACGGCACCCGTCCGGCGGGCCGACGGATCGTGCTGGGCACCCTGCTGGCGGGACTCACTCTCGTCGGAGCGGCGACACTTCTCTTTCCACGTGGTGGTGAGGCCGCGCCGCCGCCAGAAGTCCGGCAACGCCTGCAGGCCATGCGCGCCAGCCACCTGGCCGGAGGCGTCGATCTCGGTGACCTCGACGACGGCGACCAGTGCCAAGACTGGCTGGTCGGCTACGCGCCGTGGGAAGCGCCGATCCCCGGTGACCCCAGCATCGAGCGCATGGCGGAGGCCCAGCGGCGGGGCTTCCCATCACCGTTGGCGATCGAGCGGAACCGCGAGCTCGACTCCCTGCCATGGGAGCCGGGCAAGCCGCTCGACGCCAACAGCGACATCATCCCGTGCGAGCTCGTGGAGCTGATCCCGCTCGATCCTCAGACGCTCAGACCGATGCCGAGAGGAAGCGTGCCCTCGAACTCGCCGATGGCCACGACGCCCACAGCCGCGGCGCCAGCCGCCGGGGCGACGACGACCACGACGCTGCGGGCTGCAGCTACGACGGCACCCGCCTCGACGACATCAACGAGGAAGTCGAGCTGATGCGGTCTGTTCGCCGCTGCTTGGCTGCCGTGGCGCTGCTGACCCCCGTCTTGGTCGTCGGGGGCACCGGAACGGCCATCGCCACGCACCACGCCAACGGGGCCACCCACTGGGGGCACAACTTTGCTCCCCTCGTCGCGGCCCCGTGCAACGCCTATGGGAACACGCTGTGCAACCACACGGCCTTCGCGCAGAGCTTCTGGCAGGCGGCGGCATGGACAACGGTTTCCGGGGCGGCAGTCCCTGGACGGGCTGCAATCTCATGCGGGGATGGATCACGGTCTGCCCGCGGCCGAGGGCGGAAATCCCGCCGGGCAAGGACGGAGTGACGGCCCCAAGGTGGATCCAGAACCCGACCTTCCACCTGGACGCCGTCATTATCCGCATCGCCGACGACCTCAACCATGTCGCGCTGAAGGCTGTCCTCACGCACGAGTTCGGCCACGCCATCGGGCTCGGTGAAACCGGCAACGCTCACGGCGCGTCAGTGATGAACTCGCCCATCAGCTGCGTCTGCACCTCAGCCGACGACCGCACGGCCCTCAACAGCATCATGTACGCGAATCACGACCACACGATCTACGCCGGCCAGCAACTCGACGGGCTGACCTACAACTACTCCTTCGGGTTCTTCGAGCAGGACGAGAGCGTCCTCTCCGCCAACGACCGCTTTCGGCTCGTTCAGCAGGCCGACGGCAACCTCGTCGCCTACGACTGGGGCCGGGCGTATTGGTCGTCGGGCACGAATGGATGGGGAAACTCGCGAGCGGCCATGCAAACCGACGGAAACTTCGTGATCTACGTCGCGCGGATGTTCAGCACCGTTCGCGAACTCGAGCGGCCGTAGGCCACGCGCCCACGCACGGCGAGGGCTACCCCGCGGCGGGTGCACGCAGTTGCACGATGCCGATTTCGCCCTTGGTGCCTGTCCAAACAAGGAACAGAGCGCCCGCGTGGCTCACCAGCGCGGGCTCGTAGAAGGTGCGCTCGTCGAGGCGGAGGGAGGTGCGGACGGCGCCAGCGTCGGTGAAGGCGACGTTGAGGTGGTCGTCCGTGCCGACCCAGGCGATGGCGTTCATGCGCGCCATGGCGCAAACCGCCGGACTCTCGTGGGAGGTCTCCTCCAGTTTCCACTCGGAGCTGAAGACTCCCGGCGCGATCGGCCCGACGGCGAGGTTGAGGTGCATATCGGTGCCGGTCCAGGCCAGAGCCATCCTGGACCCGAACGTCGAAAGGGCCGGGCTCAGCCGGCTCGTGTAGTCCAGCCGGAGCGGTTCACCGAAAACCCTCCCCCGAGATGTGGCGAGGTTGAGATGGCCGTCGGACCCGGTCCAGGCGAGGATGACCTCATCTCCGAGGGGAGCAAGCGACGGCGATCCGGCCGTGCGCCCACCCGTCTCGATCTCATCCCAGCGGAACCACAGCCCCGTCGCACGAAGCACCGTGATGCGACCCTTCAAGGGCCTCAGCGCCAGGTCGACTCCTTTCGCGGATGGCGCCAGACCGGGCCGCATCGGAGCCAGACCTCCGTGGCCGCCCATCCGGGCCTTTCTCGCCGTCTCGGGCACATCGCCCACGCTCTTGTACTCCAGGTGAGCAGGTGCTGAGAAGGTGAAGCCGTCTTCGCTGGAGGCGAGCCGGATCAGCGCATCTTGACCGGCCCAGGCCAGGTGCAGGCGGCCACCGGATGATGCGGCGGCGATGGCCGACCACGCCCGCTCGTCGAACTTTGCCGTTAGAACGACGTCTATCCGACCGAACAACAGCCCTCCTCGGCGGCTATGACGGCTCCCTACGG
>JBOGIC010000531.1:0-5022 GCA_050744985.1 Acidimicrobiales bacterium | reverse complement strand
CGGCATGAGGGTGCGTGGTGTCTCGCGCCGCGAGACCGACGAGCGGACACGGGACGCCCTTCGCCTGGTGCGGCTGGAGCAACTGGCGCATCGCTATCCCTCGGAGCTGTCGGGCGGGCAGAAGCAGCGGGTGGCGCTGGCCCGGGCGCTGGCCGTCCAACCCCGCCTGCTGCTCCTGGACGAGCCGCTCGCCGCTCTCGACGCCACGACCGGGCTCGAGATGCGCCACGAGCTGCGGCGCCAGCTGGGCGCGTTCGCCGGCGTGCGGCTGCTGATCACCCACGACCCCGTCGAGGCGTTGGTGCTGGCCGACGAGCTGGTCGTGATGGAAGGCGGCCGGCTCGTGCAACGGGGCGCGCCGGCGGATGTGACGGCGCGGCCGCGCTCGCGCTACGTCGCCGATCTCGTGGGCGTCAACCTCTACCGGGGCGCGGGGTCGGCGGGCCGGGTCGACGTGCCGGGGGGCCAGTCCCTCCATGTCGCGACGACCCCGCCGGGCGACGTGTTCGCCCTCGTCCACCCCCGGGCCGTCGCCCTGCACCGCCGGCGCCCGGAGGGCACGCCCCGCAACGTGTGGCCGGGCGTCATCGTGAGCCTCGACCTCGCGGGCGAGCGGGTGCGCGTGCAGGTCGGCGGGCCCTTGCCGATCGTCGCCGAGGTCACGCCGGCCGCCGTGAGCGACCTGGGCCTGACCCCCGGCGGCGACGTGTGGGTCTCGGTGAAGGCCGCCGAGGTCGAGGTCTACGAGGCGTGAGTGTGCAGATTTGCGTGCTATGTACGTATTTCTGCACACTCGGACGCCCGCCTACCCCGCCGCCTGCTCGGCCATGCCGGCGAGGGCCTTGACCGGGCCCACCACGATGAGCAGGTCGTCGGCCTCCAACACGGTGTCGGCCTTGGGGGGCACCTGCAGCTGGCCGTCGGGGCTGCGCACGGCGAGGATCATCACCCCCTCGTAGGGGCTGGCGGCCTCCCGGACGGTGAGGTTGGCGAGCACCGACTCGGGGCCGATCACCAGCTCCTCGATGCGGAGGTCGGGCGCCACGCTCACCATGTCGACGAACTCGAGCACGGCCGGGCGCAGGGACAGCGCCGCCATCCGCTTGCCGCTGAGCCGGTACGGGGACACGACGCGGTCGCTTCCGGCCCGGCGCAGCGCGTCGACCGACTCGGGGCTCGAGGCCCGGGCGATGATGAACAGTCGAGGGTTGCGGGCCCGGGCCAGCAACGTGATGTAGACGTTGACGGCGTCGGAGTCGACGGCGCACAGCAAGGCCCGCGCCCGGCCGATGCCGGCCTGGTCGAGCACGTCCTCGCGGGTCGGGTCGTCGAGCACGTACGGCACCTTCGCCTCCACGAGGTCCTCTTCCAGGGACTCGTCGACCTCGACCACGACCACGTCGGCGCCCTGCTCGGTCAGCTCCTCTACGGCAGCACGCCCGACGCGGCCGAAAGCACACACGATGTAGTGGTCGCTCAACGCTGCGATTCGCTGCCGCATGCTCCTCCTCGTCAGCGACCTGCCAAGCTGGCCGCTCGCCACCAGGCTCGTCAACACCGCCAGCAGGGAGAACAGGGCGGCGACCCCGACGAAGATCAGGGTGAGGGTGAAGATCCGCCCGCCCGGACCCAAGGGCTCGATCTCGCCGAAGCCGACCGTGGTGAGCGTGGTCACCGTCATGTACACGGCGTCGACGAACCCGAACCCCTCCAGCACCATGTAGCCGGCGGTGCCGTAGACCAGGGCGAACAGCAGCAGCGCGACCGGCAGCCGCGCCGGCGACGCGAGCAACCGGATCCGCACGGCGTGGCGCCTGCTCCGTCCCCCTCTGATGCCCCCGATTGTTACGCAGCCGGCTGCGTCGTGGTGTCGAGGACCTCCACCAGGCGCCCGATCAGCGTGTCGAGGCCGACGGTCTTGTCCACGACACCCAGGGTCCCGGCGTTGGCGGCGGCGGAGACCTCGGAGGGCTCGGCCGCGCTGAGCAGCACCACGCCCGTTCCGGGGGCGGCGGCGTGGATCCCGGGCAGGGCCTCGAGGCCGCCCATGCGGGGCATCATCAGGTCGAGCACGACGAGGTCGGGCTGGTACTCGGCGGCCGCCTCGATCGCCTCCTCGCCGTCCGAGGCCTCGGCGATCACGGTGAAGTGCCCGTCGAGCTCCATGGCGACCCGGATGGCGGCCCGCAGTTCGGCCCGATCGTCGACCAGCAGGGTGCGTACCGGCGCCTGCCGCCGGCGGGACCGCAGCGGGGCGTGGGCCGGTTGCGCCCACGGGCTCTCGGGTGTGGTGAGCCAGGCGTCGACCTCCTCGACCGCCGTCGGGGCCCGCCAGTTGAAGCCCTGCGCCAGGTCGCAGCCGAGGAGGGTCAGCAGCTCCAGCTGCTCGATGGTCTCGACGCCCTCGGCCACGGCCTCCAGGCCCAGGGCGTGAGCCAGGCTGATGACGCTGGTCACGATGGCCGTATCGTGCTCATCCTGGCCCAGGCCGGCGATGAACGACCGGTCGATCTTCAGTTGGTCGACGGGGAAGCGGCGCAGGTAGCTCAGCGAGGAGTACCCCGTGCCGAAGTCGTCGATCGCCAGCCGGACCCCGAGCGCCTTCAGCTCGTTGAGCTTGACGATCGTGGCCTCGGTGTCCTCCACGGTGGCGCTCTCCGTGATCTCGAGGGTCAGCAGGCGCGGGTCGAAGCCCGAGTCCTCCAACGCCTCCCTGACCTCGGTGACCAAACCGTTGTGTTGGAGCTGGCGGGTGGAGACGTTGACGCTCATGCCGAACGGGCCCCGCTCGGGATGCGCCTCCTGCAGCCGGCGGCCCTCGAAGCACGCCTGGCGCAGCGCCCAGGCCCCGACGGGCACGATCAGCCCCGACTCCTCGGCCACGGCGATGAACTCGGTCGGGTACAGCAGGCCCTTGGTGGGGTGCCGCCACCGCAGCATCGCCTCGAACCCGACGATGTCGCCGGTGCCCAGGGCCATGACCGGCTGGTAGTGCGACTCGAGTTCCTCGCCGTGCACGGCCCACTGGAGGTCGCTCTTGATCATGACCCGGTCGAGCGCCGCCACCCGCATGGACGGCTCGAACACCTCGTAGCGGCCCTTGCCCCTCGCCTTGGCGACGTACATGGCGGCGTCGGCCCGGCTCAGGAGCTCCTCGCCCGTGTTCTCGGCGCCGGCTGCACCCCCGCCGGTGTCACCGATGGCGACACCGACGGTGCTCCGGGCCCGCACCTGCTCCCCCGCCAGCTCGAACGCCGGCGCCATGGCGGCCATGACCCGCTCGGCGACCCGGCGGGCCTGCGCCTCGTTCGCCTCCTCGAGCAGGATGGCGAACTCGTCGCCCCCCAGGCGGGCGACGGTGTCGTGGGGCCGGACGCAGGTGAGCAGGCGGCGGGCGACGTCTTTGAGCAGCTGGTCGCCGGCGGCGTGGCCCAGCGAGTCGTTGATGCCCTTGAAGTCGTCCATGTCGATGAACAGCACAGCGGCGGGAACGTCCGAGCGACGGGCCAGGCTGTGCTCGAGGCGGTCGGTGAACAGCCCGCGGTTGGCCAGGCCGGTGAGGTCGTCGTGCAGGGCCCGCTGGCGCAGCTCCTCTTCCAGCTCCTTGCGCTCGCTCACGTCCCGGCTGTTGAGCACCAGGCCCCGCACGCTCGGGTCGGCGTACAGGTCGTTGAGGGCCGTCTCGACGTGGCGCCACGAACCGTCGCCGTGCCGGAGGCGGCACTCGATCACGGGCCGCACCGTGTTGCCCGCCACTGCGCCGGCGATGGTGTCGAGCACCTGCGGGGCGTCGTCGGCATGCACCCAGTCGCCGAACGGCCGGCCGATCTGGTCCTGGGGTTCGAGGCCGAACACGCGGCTGATCGACGAGCTCTGGTAGGTCACGATGCCGTTGCGGTCGACGATGGTGATCACGTCGCTCGAGTTCTGGGCCAGGGAGCGCAGCCGCGCCTCGGTGCCGGCGACGTGCTCGAGGGCGGCCCCGGCCAGGGTGGCGATGAACTCCGCCAGCGTGACCTCGTCCCGGCTGAACAGGTCGCCGATCTGGCGGTGGATGACCGAGAAGCACGCCACCACCTCGTCCTCGCAGACGATCGGGGCGCACAGCACCGAACGCAGGCCCAGCAGCACGACGCTGTCGGAGGCCTGGTCCCTGCGCTCGTGGCCCGACACGACCGGCGTGCGGGCCTCGACCGCCCGGCGCACCAGCGTCTGGCTGAAGTGGTCCCCGTTGAAGCTGTCGCTGAGGCTCTCGCCGATCGCGTCCGCGCTCGCCTCGCCGCCCGCCGCCTCGGCCAGCTCCGAGCCCGTCACGGCCACGACCTGGCAGCTCTCGCCGCGCAGCAGGGTCAGCGACCCCTCGACGACGGCGGCGTAGACGGCGTCGGCGGACGGCGCCGCGGCGATACGCCGGGCGACAGCCTGCAGGGCCTCGAACCGGTCCGCCAGCGACAAATGGCTCGCCTGGGCGATGTCGGCGGCTTCGGAGTCCGCCTGCGCCGCCGGCAGGATCGACCGCAGGTCGCCCTCCGCCTCGGCCCGCAGGTCGGCGGCCCCGCGCCAGCCGAACGTCTCACCCACCCGGCCCCACGCCTCGCGGGTGAGGGCCTGCTCGTACCGGGCGTCCTGGCGCTCGGCCTCGGCCAGGCTCAGGGCGAACAGGCGCCGGGCCCGCCAGCCCTGGCCCCGAAGCGCGGCCACGAGGCCCTGCTCCCGCAGGGCGTGGGGCCGGTTGTTCCGGTAGTCGCGCGACTCGACGCGGGCCCGGCGGGCGACCTCGGCGGCCCGGTGCACGGCGGCCCGGCGGGTGAGGGTGCGGAACGGCGGCGCGACCTCGATCCGCTGGCGCAGGGCGGTGGCGAGCCAGGGCATCACCGGGGCGACGTACTCCTGGCGCAGGCCGGCCCGCTTGACGATGCCGGCGGCTTCGTCCATGACGGTCACCGCCTCGTCGACCGCGCCCTCGGCCAGCAGGCGCACGGCCTCCGCCAGGCGCACCTCGGTGGACGTGTGCGCGTCCTC
>JBOGIC010000530.1:0-4242 GCA_050744985.1 Acidimicrobiales bacterium | reverse complement strand
GGGCCGCTGCCGACGCACTACGAGCCCCACGAGTCACCCGTCGCCAACCCGCTGTACGGCCAGCAGGCCAACCCGGCGCGCCGGACCTACCGGCGCAAGGACAACCCCACCCAGCCCCCCGGCTCGGAGGCTTTTCCCTATGTCATGACGACCTACCGGCTCACCGAGCACCACACCGCCGGCGGGATGAGCCGGACCGTGCCGTACCTCTCCGAGCTGCAGCCCGAGTTCTTCTGCGAGGTCGGCCCTGCCCTGGCGGCCGAGCGCGCCCTGGAGCACGGCGGCTGGGCGACCATCGTCTCGAGCCGCACGGCCATCGAGGCCCGGGTGCTCGTGACCGACCGCCTTCCGTCGCTGCGCGTGGGTGGACGGGTCATCCACCAGGTCGGCCTGCCGTACCACTGGGGCACCAAGGGCATCGTCACCGGCGACTCCGCCAACGACCTGTTCGCGCTCGTGCTCGACCCCAACGTCCACATCCAGGAGGTCAAGGCCGGCACCTGCGACATCCGCCCCGGCCGCCGCCCCCGCGGCCCGGCGCTGCTCACGTTCATGGAGGGCTACCGGTGACGCGGGTCGGCTTCTTCACCGACACGAGCATCTGCATCGGGTGCAAGGCCTGTGAGGTGGCGTGCAAGGAGTGGAACGAGGTGCCCGACGACGGGTTCGACTTCCTCGCCATGTCGTACGACAACACGGGCGAACTCGGTGCGAACGCGTGGCGCCACGTCGCGTTCATTGAACAGCCCGGCCTGCCTGGCCCGAACGCCGTGGGCCTGCCTGGCCCGAACGCCGTGGGCCTGCGTGGCCCGAACGCCGTGGATGTCCGGTGGCTGATGTCGTCGGACGTGTGCAAGCACTGCACGTCGGCGGCGTGCCTGGAGGTGTGCCCGACCGGCTCGCTGTTCCGCACCGAGTTCGGCACGGTGGTCGTCCAGGAGGACATCTGCAACGGCTGCGGCTACTGCGTCCCGGCGTGCCCGTTCGGTGTGATCGACCAGCGCAAGGGGGACGGGCGGGCCTGGAAGTGCACGCTCTGCTATGACCGGCTCAAGGGCAGCCTCGAGCCGGCGTGCGCTACCGCGTGCCCGACGAAGTCCATCCAGTTCGGTCCGCTCGACGAGCTGCGGGCCAAGGCGGGCGAGCGCCTGGCGCGACTGCACGACGACGGCGTGACCGAAGCCCGCCTGTACGGGGCCGACCCGAACGACGGCGTGGGCGGCATGGGCGCCTTCTTCCTCCTGCTCGACGAGCCCGGCGTCTACGGGCTCCCGGCCGACCCCGTCGTCACCACGCGCGACCTCCCGAGCATGTGGAAGGCCGCGGCCGTGGCCGCCGGGACTCTCGTCGCCGGCGTCGCCGCCGCGTTCCTGAGACGGTGACCTACTACGACCGTCCGGTCCTCAAGGCGCCCGTCTGGAAGTGGCCCGTCCCCGCCTACTTCTTCACCGGGGGACTCGCCGCCGGGACGTCGCTGATCGGCACCGCCGCCCGGCTCACCGGCGACGACCGCCTGGCGCGCCGCTGCCTGCTCGCATCGCTGGGAGCGACGGCGGTGAGCACCGGGCTGCTGATCGAAGACCTGGGCCGGCCGGCGCGCTTCGTCAACATGCTGCGAGTCGCCAAGCCGACCTCGCCCATGAGCATCGGCTCGTGGGCGCTCAGCGCCTTCGGCGCGGCCACGAGCGTCGCCGCCGCCGGCGAGGTGCTCGGCGTGGCCCGGCCCGTGGCTCGGGCCGCCGAGCGCGCCGCGGCCGTCCTGGCGCCCGTCGTCGCCACCTATACGGCGGTGCTCATCGCCGACACGGCCGTACCGGCCTGGCACGAGGCCCGGCACGAGCTGCCGTTCGTGTTCGCCGGCGGCGCGCTGGCCAGCAGCGGCGGCCTCGCCATGCTGCTGTCTCCGTCGGCACCCGTGCGCCGGGCGGCGGTGATCGGCGCCACCATCGAGGTGGTCGGCGCCGCCGTGATGCACCGCCGCCACGGCCGGCCCGCCACCAGCCTCTCGAAGGTTGCGACCGTATCGACCGTGGCTGGTGCCGCGCTCGCGGCCGCCGGTCAACGCGTCGCCGCCGGCCCGCTCCTGCTCGCGGGTGCGCTCGCGCAACGCTTCGCCGTGTTCAACTCGGGCGTGGCCTCGGTCAGCGCGCCGGACGTCGCCTCGGCGCCCGCTTGACAGCCTTGACCGCCTTCACCGCCGGGGCCGGGCCCGGGGCCGGGGCGGCCTTCGCCACGGCTGCCGGAGCCGCGCCCGGGCGGGCCGCCTTCACCGCCGCCAGGATCGCGGCCATCTGGTCGTCGGCCAACCGCAGCTCGGAACGCGCCGGGATCTTGCGCCGGAGCGTCTCGAGCTCCTCGTAGAGCTCCATCAACAGGTCGTTCACCCGCGAGTCGGTCCGGGGTCGGCGGCGCAGCTTGTCGATGGCCAGCGCCACGTCCTTGGCGCCCTTGGCCGTGCTTGCCGTCATCTGGTCGAGGCGTTCGACCAGGTCGCTGGTGTCGAGGCCCGCCTCCACCGCCGCCCGTAGCTCCCGGCGCTCCAACCCGATGGCGCTGGTGAGGTCCTCGAAGGCCGTCTGGAGGTCGTTGAGCTGCTCGCCCTGCTCCCGCGTGCGCTCCTCGTGGGACTTCGTGATCGACCGGGCCACCTCCTCGCCCAGCGCCATCAGCCGCTCGGTCGCCTGGTTGACCAGGGCGACGGCCACGTCGCGCCCGGCGGTCAGCGCCGCCTCGAGGTCCGCGCGCCACTGCATGCGGTTCTGCGCCGCCTGGCCCAGCAGGGCGGCCTCGAGCGACCGCAGCCGGGCGTTCTCCTCGGCCAGCGCCTGCTGGAGCTGGTCGTTCCCGTCGGCCAGCGCCGCTTCCAGCTCGGCCCGGCGCGACTCCCACCCCGCGGCCTGCTGGCGGATGACGTCCTCGACAGCCCCGCGCAGCTGCTCGTTGACGGCCTCCCAGCGCTCACCCAGCAGCGCTCCGAGCTGCTGGTCCCGGCGGACGAGCGCCGCCTCCAGCTCGGTCTGCAACTGGCGGCGCAGCTCCTCGCGCGTCGTCGTGATCACGGCCTCGAGCCCGTGGATCGTCTCTTTGAGCTCGGCCACGTCGGCGCGCACCTTCTGGTCGCCGATGGCGGTGTCGAAGGCCGCCCGCAGCTGCTGCTGACCGCCGCCGCGCGGCTCACCGGCCTGCACGACCAGCGCGTGGAGGTCGGCCCGGAGCTGGGCGTGGGCGTCGGCCATCGCCGCCTGCACCTGGACGCGCAGCGATTCCTTGTCCTCGCCCTGGCGCTCGAGGACCTCGCTGAAGGCCGCCTCGAGGGCCGACTTCACCGACTCCCGGTCGCGGACCTCCCGGCGCTGCGCCTCGTCCAGCGCCATCTGCAGCCCGCTGCGCATGCTGACGGTCTCGTCGGCCATGCGCTGGATGACGCCGTTGAGGGTGGCCTCGAACTGCTCTCCCACGCCGGCCAGGCCGGCGCGCACCTCGTTGCGCAGCCCGTCGTCGATGAGCGAGCTGGCCACCGACATCGGCGTGCCCGTCTCGAGCATGACGATGAGCCGGTCGAGCTTGGCCTGGAGGTCGCCGAGCGCCGCCGCGTCCACCGGCGTCAACCGGCGCGCGGTCAACTCAGCCGTATGAGCGGCCGGTTGAGGGTTGGTCGGTCCACGACCGCGGGACGCCACGCCGACAAAGGTTAGCGAGAGGCGGTGGCCGACCCGGGGGACCCCCGGTTCGGTACCGCCCTGACGACCCCCTCCCCCCGTTTACTTCGCGCCATTGGCCCTGTGAGGGCCCACTTTCGCGAGCCAATGGTCGTGCGTCCTACGGTGGATCGATGACCAGCACCACCACCGCCGCCACGTCGCCGCTCGCCCCGGAGGAGCTGGCCCGCATGGACGCCTACTGGCGTGCGGCCAACTACCTCTCCGTCGGCCAGATATACCTGCTCGACAACCCGCTGCTGCGGGAGCCGCTCCAGCCCGAGCACATCAAGCCGCGGCTGCTGGGCCACTGGGGCACCACCCCCGGGTTGAACTTCGTCTACGTCCACCTGAACCGGGCGATACGCACCCGGGACCTCGACGTGATCTACGTCTGCGGGCCCGGCCACGGCGGTCCGGGCATCGTCGCCAACACCTGGCTGGAGGGCACCTACAGCGAGTTCTATCCCGACGTGAGCCCCGACGGGCGCGGCATGCACAAGCTGTTCCGCCAGTTCTCGTTCCCGGGGGGCATCCCCAGCCA
>JBOGIC010000529.1:0-2418 GCA_050744985.1 Acidimicrobiales bacterium | reverse complement strand
CCGCCGCCGCGATCCCGATGCGGTCGGACAGGGCGGCGGCATCGAGATAGTCGCGGGTCCGGTTGCGAGACACGACCAGCCAAGCCTTGATCCTCAGGATCTCCTCGGGTGTCGGCACTCGCAACGTTTTCTCGCCGACGACGACCTCCTCGACCTCCAGTTGCCGCTGGCGAATCATTTGGCGGATGCCGGTCTCGATTCCGCCGAGCTCGCCGAGAATGAGCCTCCCGCCTGACAGGCGTGCGGTGGACCAATCATCGATCGCCTCCAACGTTTCCAGGACCGCGTCGAAGCGGTCAGTGAGGTCCTCCAGGACGTGATCGTGGTCGAACAAGAGACGGTGCCGTGCGTGGTAGGCCGCAGCTGACTCACCGACGAGCACCGCCCCCGGTACGAGCTCCTGGAGTCGAGCCGCACTCGCCAGCACGACATCGAGTGACGCAGGATTCTCCGCCGGTCGGCTCATACGGGGCCTTGCTTCAGCGCCGCCGCGCCGGGCGCACGTCACGGCACATCACTGGCACGGCTTCCACTGTAGTGCCGTTATCTGATCAGGAAACACCGGGAGTGGTTGGCGAGGTCCAGCGCAGGTCACGCAACCGCCGCATTTTGGGCCGAGAACGACTAGGAGGACGGCTCGTCGCCAACGGTCCTACGCCACCGCTCGACCGATTCAACTGTGCGCCGGAAGCCCTCCTCGTCGATTTCGAACTCGTCTCGCTGGAGACGGGTGAAGCGAGTGAGCATCGAAAGGAACACCGAGCGTCGAAAGCCAGTGTCTTTGCTCGCGGCGAGTGTGCAGAGATGGTCGAGACCGAACCGGGGCTCGAGCACGGCGAGGTCGACGAAGTCCCGAGCTTCGGCTCGACCGAAGATCGCCAGCACCTTGTCGACGGCCAGCTCCTCGGCGCTGAGGACAAGCCCCAGTTCGCTCTGCTCCGTGGGAAGCAGGCGTGCATCCGCAGCAAGGTCGACACGCGTTTGATCCGTGTCGTCGGCGAGGAGGAGGCGAGCGAAGCCAGGCGCAATCCTCTCCTCCGAGACCGTCATGCCCGCGGCGCGGGCGCGGCCACGAAGACTGGCAGGAGCTGGTCCACCGCGCCTGGGTCGACTGCGAAGAAGTCGAGGTCCCGGTCAGCCGATCGATCGCACCGTGAACCAGCAGGGCGGCCCCCCCGGCGAGAGCGAAGTCGCTCGCCTCCGGCAGCCCTCGAAGAAGCGCGGCAACACGACGC
This sequence comes from Acidimicrobiales bacterium, assembly GCA_050744985.1. GTDB lineage: Bacteria > Actinomycetota > Acidimicrobiia > Acidimicrobiales > AC-14 > JBOGIC01. The sequence continues at coordinate 1,183 of JBOGIC010000529.1, read as the reverse complement.
TGGAGTGCGCTCAGCACGCAATGTCGGCTCGACCGTGCTGCCGGAACCACTCCACCCAGGCCTTGCGATCGTGGCGGGGCAGGACGAGGTCGTCCCAGAGGCGCGCGAGCTCGTCGATCTGGATGAAACGACGGACGTCGTCGTCGTCACCCTCTCTCAGGACCTGCTCATACACCCGCGCACGATCCTCACGTTTGCGAAGGTCGTACTTCTTTGGGTGCCCGCTCCAACGCACGCGGAGCGGGAGCTCCACGATGCCGTGCGCCTTCTCGATCCCCGGGCCGTCTACGACGTCGGGCACGGCAACCGGTCGGGCGTCTGGACCGAGACGAGCGCTCCGCGTGGAAGTCATCAGCGTAGAAGTCTACGGACGCGGCCTCCGTTCCAGGTGGACGAGTGATATCGCCGGGCTGGCATGCGGGTGCGCAAAGGGAGTGGTGCACTACCTGCCGCCGGTTCATCCGCGCTTGGTCGACGGCACACTTCCGATGAGCGTCGGGGCCCGCGCCCTCGCCCTTGTCGCAGCCGCACTCCCGGTTCTCAGTGGCTGCGCGCCGACGGGCCCGAGCCAGGACAACCTCAGAGACTCGGCGCGTGTGGTCGGCGGAGAGGCACGGCACCGGAGTTGACGGGTCGGGCCTCTCCGCGCCGGTCCGGCTGGGCCTGGAATTCACGCTTCCTGCGCCCGTGGCCAACACCGAGCTCTGGGATTGGTACGAGCAGCAATTGCGTTCGCAAGGTTGGGAGAGAGCCCGCGGCGGCTCGATCCTCAATGCGGGCGTCTTCGACCGCATGGTCGGGGATCGCCAGCACACCCTGCTGGTCGAAGCCTGGCCTGGACCGGGGGCAGGTCGTAGCGACTATGCCGTCGATCACACGATCGGATCCGCCAAGGACTGATTCGCCGAGCGGGGAGCGACTCACCGGGCGGTTACGGATACTTGACGAGAAAGCCGACTGCCGCGTTGTGCCGGGGTGGGGCGATCAGGTACGGGCGGGCGCCCACCTCGGCGGCGAAGTCGGTGAAGGCCGGCGTGTGGACGTCGTCGGAGACGAGGCTCCCGCCGGCAGCGAGGTGGGGCCACGCGTTGTGGTACTCCTCGAACTGGCCGGCGTAGCTGTGGTCGCCGTCGTGGACGAACAGGTCGACGGGCGCCATGTCCTGCGCGAGAGCGGGCAGCAG
>JBOGIC010000528.1:0-7189 GCA_050744985.1 Acidimicrobiales bacterium | reverse complement strand
CCACACACCTGCGGCTGGGATCGGAGGTCGACATGGGAACGCCCGGGCTCGATCCCGAGCGCTTCCCGGTAGGAGACGACGCGACCCCCGGCTGACCGACGACCCCCACATCGCCGCGGAGGACCATGCCCGCCACCACCACCAACCAGAAGCTCGAGAACTGGGTCGACCGTTGGGCCCGTGTCCTGCAACCGGACCGGGTCGAGTGGTGCGATGGCTCCGACGAGGAGTGGGAGCGGTTGACGCGGCTGCTGGTCGACGGTGGCACGTTCGAGCGCCTCAACCCGGAGTGCCGGCCCAACAGCTTCCTGGCCCGGTCCGACCCCGCGGACGTCGCGCGGGTCGAGGACCGGACGTTCATCTGCTCCGAGCGCGAGGTCGACGCTGGGCCCACCAACAACTGGCGGGACCCGGCCGAGATGAAGGCGGAGCTGACCGCCCTGTTCACGGGGGCCATGCGCGGCCGCACGATGTACGTGGTGCCGTTCTCCATGGGCCCGCTCGGGTCGCGCATCGCGCACATCGGCGTGCAGCTCACCGACTCGGCCTACGTCGCCGTCAGCATGCGGATCATGACCCGCATGGGGCAGGGCCCGCTCGACGTGCTGGGGGCCGACGGCGAGTTCGTCCCCTGCCTGCATTCGGTCGGCTATCCCCTGGTCGACGGCGACGGCAACGCCCGGGAGGACGTGCCGTGGCCGTGCGACGCCGAGCGCAAGTACATCGTCCACTTCCCGGAGACGCGGGAGATCTGGTCCTACGGGTCCGGCTACGGGGGCAACGCCCTGTTGGGCAAGAAGTGCTTCGCGCTGCGGATCGCCTCGACCATGGCCCGCGACGACGGCTGGATGGCCGAGCACATGCTCATCCTCGGGGTCACGCCGCCCCAGGGAGAGAAGCGCTACATCGCGGCCGCGTTCCCCTCGGCCTGCGGCAAGACCAACATGGCGATGATGGTGCCCACCCTCCCCGGGTGGAAGGTCGAGACCGTCGGTGACGACATCGCCTGGATGAAGTTCGGCGATGACGGCCGCCTCTACGCCATCAACCCCGAGGCCGGCTTCTTCGGCGTGGCGCCGGGCACGTCCGACCACACCAACCCGAACGCCATGAAGACCCTCACCCGGAACTGCTTCTTCACCAACACCGCCCACACCGACGACAACGACGTGTGGTGGGAGGGAATGACCGACGAGCCGCCCGCCCACCTCACGGACTGGAAGCGCAACGACTGGACGCCCGAGTCGGGCACCCCGGCCGCCCACCCCAACGCCCGGTTCACGGCGCCCGCCGCCCAGTGCCCGGTGATCGCGCCCGAGTGGGAGGACCCCAAGGGCGTGCCCATCTCGGCCATCCTCGTCGGCGGCCGCCGCTCGACGGTCGTGCCCCTCGTGCACGAGGCCTTCGACTGGCAGCACGGCGTGTTCCTCGGCTCGATCATGGCATCGGAGACCACCGCCGCCCAGGCCGGCGCCGTCGGCAAGCTGCGCCGCGACCCCTTCGCCATGCTGCCGTTCTGCGGCTACAACATGGCCGACTACCTGGGTCACTGGCTCGAGGTCGGCCAGGCCGCTCAGGCCGCCGACCTGCCGCGGATCTACTACGTCAACTGGTTCCGCAAGAGCCCCGAGGGCAAGTGGCTGTGGCCCGGCTTCGGCGAGAACAGCCGGGTGCTGTCGTGGGTGATCGACCGGGTCAACGGCATCGGCGAGGCCGTCGACACCCCGATCGGCCGCATCCCCGCGCCGGGCGCCATCAACACCGACGGCCTCGACGTGTCGGACGACGACCTGGCCGAGCTGTTGCGGGTCGACGTGGAGGAGTGGCGGGCCGAGATCCCCTCGATCGAGGAGCACTACGCCAACCTCGGCGAGCGCCTCCCCAACGAGCTCCGCGACGAGCTGCAGGCCATGGAGAAGCGGCTCTCCGCCGAGTGACGTGAACGCCACGCGCTGATCGTTCTTGTAAGGCTCAGCCACCGAATCGGTGGTTCAGGCTTACAAGAACGCCCGGGGGGTGGGGGTCAGGTCACCACGCGCACGTTGAGGTGACCCGTCTGGGTGGCGCCCCAGAGGCGGAGCCACAGCGGCAGGTACATCTCGCAGCCCCGCGCCCCGGCGATGTCGCCGAGGTCCATGACGTGCTCCGCCGGCCAGCCGAAGCCCTGGAGCATGTGGCTGACGTGGTGCTTGGCCTCGGCGTCGTTGCCGCAGACGAAGACCGTGTGCGGGCCCGGAAGGAGGTCGGGTTGCACCATCACGTCGGCGTTCATCGTGTTCAACGTCTTCACGACCTTCGTGTCCGGGAAGGCCCGCTGGATCTGCTCACCCACGCTGTCGGTGTTGCACACCGTGAGCGTCGGCGGCATGCCGTGCGAGACGTCGAGCGGGTTGGAGACGTCGATGAGGATCTTGCCGGCGAGGTTCTCGGCCCCGGCGGCGGCGAGCGCTTCGAGCGAGACGGCCCCCGCCGTGGCGTTGACCACCACCTCGCCGAACCGGGCGGCGTCGGCGAAGGACCCCTCGCTCGCACCCTCGCCCGTTTCCTCCGCCCACGCGACGGCCTTCTCGTTGCCCGCCTGCCGCGACCCCATCGTCACCTGGTGGCCCAAGCCGACCAGCCGCCCACCGATCGTCTGCCCGACCACGCCCGTTCCCAACACGCCGATTCGCATGGCTACGGTCTAGCGGATGGCGAAGCCGGCGGTCGTCGTGGTGGTGCTGCTCCTGGCGGCCGCATGCAGCAGCTCACCCGGCGCCGACGCCCCGCCTCCGGCCCGGCCCGTCACCTTCGCCGCCTTCGGCGACTTTCCCTACAGCAACGCCGAGGTTCAGGCCGTCCCCCGCCTCATCGACGACGTCAACGCCGCCAACGTCGAGTTCAGCGTCTTCCTCGGTGACCTCAAGGGCGGCGGCCGCTGCGAGAACGCCCACTACCTCGGCGCGATCGGGTACTTCGACGACTTCACGGCGCCGCTGGTCTACACGCCGGGCGACAACGAGTGGACCGACTGCCACGAGTGGGCCCAGGACCCCCTGGAGCGCCTCGCCCGCATCCGCCAGACGATGTTCGCGACCGACCAGTCCTTCGGGAAGCGCACGCTCACCCTCGAGCAACAGCGCCCCGACTATCCCGAGAACGCCCGGTGGCGGATCGGCACCATCGAGTTCGTCGCCGTGCACATCGTCGGGAGCAACAACAACCACATCGCCGAGCCCGACGCCGAGGAGCCGAGCACGCCCCGCACCGCCGCCGACCGCCGGGCGGCGGAGCGCGAGTACCAGGCCCGTGACGCGGCCGGGCGAGAGTGGCTCCGCGGCACCTTCGCCCGGGCGATCACCGACGGCTCGGCCGCCGTCGTCATCTTCATGCAGGCCGACCCCGCCTTCGACGCCCCGCCCGAGGACCGCGCCCGTCGCTACGATGGCTTCGACGCGCTGCTCGAGACCCTGGCCCGGGAGGCGACGGCGTACGGCAAGCCGGTCGTGCTCGTCCACGGCGACAGCCACCGCTACCGCGTCGACCGGCCGTTCGTGCCCAACCTCACCCGCGTCGAGCCCTACGGCAGTCCCGACGTCGGCTGGGTGCAGGTGACCGTCGACCCGGCCCCGGCGGCGGCCGAGCCGGTGCGGGTCGTCCCCCGCCTCGTGGGGTCGTTCCCGCCCTCGTAGGCTTACGGGACTAGGCGCGCTCCGTCGGCGGACGTGGCGAGGGTGCCCACCACGGCCAGGCGCGTGAACCCGCCCCAGACGATCAGCTCGTCCCCCGTCCAGACCGCCGTGGCCGCCGACCGGGGCTTGCCCGGCGGCAGGCGCCGCCACCGGTTCGTCGCGGGGTCGTAGGCGCCGCCGTTGCCGAGCAGCAGGTCGCCGGCCTGGCCGCCCCACAGCAGCATCTCCTGTCCCGTCCACTCGGAGATGAACGACGACCGTGGGGTCCCGGGGAACGACGCGACCTGCCGCCAGCGGTTGGCCGACGGGCGGAAGCCGGCGCCGTCCACGAACCGCTCCGCCCCCGCCGACCCGCCCACGACGAGCAGCTCGTCACCGGTCCAGATCCGGGTCGGCCCCGAGCGGGCCGACAGAGGTGCGTTCGGCAGGCGCTGCCACCGGTCGGTCGCCGGCTCGTAGGCGGCGCCGTCGCCGACCGGTCCGCTGCCCTCGTCGGTCTCCCCGGCGCCGCCCCACATCAGCCACAGGTCGCCGGTCCAGCGGGCGGTGCCGAAGCGTGGGCCCAGGGGTGACGGTGCGAGCGCACGCCACGTGTCGGTGGCCGGGTCGTAGGCGGCCCCGTCGTCGAAGAAGTTCGTCCCCGCGAAGCCGCCCCAGACCAGCATCTCCTTGCCCGTCCACGCCACCGCGGGGTCGGCGCGCGCCGCCAGTGGCGCGTTGGGAAGCGCACGCCACGAGTTCGACGTGGGATTGAACGCGGCCCCGTCGGCGAAGAACCGCCCGGGCGTGCCGATGCCGCCCCAGGTGATCACCTCGCGACCGGTCCAGACGGCGCCGGCGTCGGACCGGGCCCGCAGGGCCGCCGGTGGGAGGAGGCGCCACGTGTCCCGGACCGGGTCGTAGGCGGCCCCGTCGGCCAGCGGCGTGGCGTTCCCGTCGGCGCAGTCCTGGCCGATGCACTCGGCGCCGCCCCAGAGCACCAGCTCCTTGCCCGTCCACACGCCGGTCGAGCCGGCCCGGGCGCTCAACGGCGACGGCGCGAGCGGCCGCCAGCTCGACCCGGTCGGCTCGCCCGCATCCGTCGCGACGTCGCCGGTACGGCTCGACGGCGCGCACGACGCCACGGCGGTCGCCGCCAGCAGCACCAGCACGAGGGAACGGGCCCGCATGAAGCCATTCAACCCTGTTCGGGCGGGTCTTGTGCAGGCAGCGGCCAGGAACGAGCATGTCGGCGGTGGCCACACGGGGCGCGAACGCAGCGGGCCGGCTGGTCCTGGCGGGCGCCGCGGTCGCCATGGTGCTGCTCGCCGTCTTCGCCCTCGCCGAGGCGCTGGGCGGCCTCCCCGAGCCCGGCGACACCCTCTCGGTCGTCACCGCCGTCGTGGGCGTGGCCCTCCTGGCCGGTGACGCCGTGCTCCCGGTGGCTTCGAGCGCAGTCATGGTCCTGCTCGGCGCCGTCTTCGGCGTCGCCGGCGGCACGGTGCTGTCGACCGCCGGCGCCATGGGTGCCCTGGCCCTCGGCGCCGTCATCGGCCGCGCCGGCCAGCGCCACCTCGACCGGTTCGTGGGGCCCGACCGCGGGCGCGTCGAGTCGCTGGTCGACCGCTACGGAGCCGTCGCCGTCGTGGTGAGCCGGCCCGTGCCGCTCCTCGCCGAGTCGGTGGCGATCGTGGCCGGCGCCGCGGGCATGCCGTGGCCGCGCCTGCTCGCGGCCGGCCTGGCCGGGACGGTTCCGATCGCGCTCGTCTACGCCGTCATCGGCGACAAGGGCGGGCAGGGCGAGGGCGTGGCGGCGGCCGCGATCATCATCGTGCTGGCCATCGGATCGATCGCCGCCGACAGGATCCGGCGGCGGCGCCGAGCGTCGAGGGTCGCGCCATAACTGTGCAGAAAGGTCGTAGAGCAGCACTCTCTGCACACTCCGGGTCAAGTCGCCCGCCGGCCGCCTGATAGAGACCACGGTGTGCGGACGTCTGCGCTCCCGGAGGCCGAAGCCGAGCGGGAGACCGACGACCGCGTCCGGTGCGCCCAGTGCCGAGCGGTCGTCACCCGCGGCGCGCTGGCCGTCCAGCGGGGCGGCGCCCACGAGCACACGTTCCGCAACCCCGCCGGCTACTCGTGGACCGTCCGGTGCTTCCGCGACGCGACCGGCTGCACGACGGCCGGCGCGTTCACGTCGGAGGCCTCGTGGTTCGCCGGGTACGACTGGTGCTTCGCGCCGTGCGCCGCCTGCACGCGCCACCTCGGCTGGTGGTTCGTGGGCGCCGGGCCGTCGTTCGTCGCGCTGATCGTGCCTCGCATCAGCGTCGGGCGTGCGTAGCCGCGCCGGCGCGGGTAAACAGGCCGGAGTGCCCGAGGTGCTCATCATGCTGAGCGTCCTGGCCGGCGGGATCGCCGGCGGCCTCGTGCTGCTGCGGGTCACGGTGGCCGCGCCCCCCGTCCAGCCGCCGCTCTGGGAGGTCGTCCCGGTCGGGATCGAGGCGGGCGAGGAGACGATCGAGCTCCACGTCGCGGCGGCCGTCGCCGGAACGATGCGGACGATCCGGCTGGTGGGCGACCGCCCGCCCGTCGGGGTGGTCTCGGCGGTCGAAGGATGGTGCACGTCCTCGACGCCCGTGCTGCTGCGGATGGACGCCGGCGACGGCGCGAGCCTCCACGGCCCCGACGCCAGCCTCGTCGGGCTGATGCCGTCGCGGTCGGACGCATCCGACGACCTGCCCTGCAATACCGTCGACTACGGGGGACGGTCCTTCCTCCGCGTCACCTCGCCCCACGACCGCGTGCTGCACCTGGTCCCCCGCACCACGGCGCCCGGGCGCCCGGCGGTCGGAGCGCGGCCCGACCCGGCCTGGGACGATTACGACGCCGCCGCCCTCCTGCGCCCGTGCTGGACGCCGCGCACGATGTGCGGCTTCGAGTGGCGCACGATGGCCGCCCACCGCCAGGAGCTGGCCGCCCTCACGGCCGCCCTCCGCACCAAGGCCCTCCGCCGCGGCGACTACGTCTGCCCCGCCTGCGCCTGGTTCGCCGCCGCCGCCTAGCCCTGCCGCAGCCGCGCTAGCACGTCCGCCCACGCGGTGAGCGGGAGCAGGTGGCCGGCGCCGGCCACATCGTGCAGGTGGGCGTCGGGCAGGGTCTTGGCCCAGTAGGACCCGTGGTCGGGTGTGACGAGCACGTCGTCGCTGCCGTACCAGAGGTCGACCGGACGGTTGACCTCGGCCGGGTCGAAACCCCACGGGGCGATGCTCGAGGCGACGATGTCGGAGGCCATCCCGGCAGAGCCCTGGCGCAGCGCCTCCGACGCCATGGCGAACAGGCGGGAGCCCCGGGCCGGGTCCGCCCGCACCTGGGCGTCGGCGGCCCCGCTGCCCACCATGTCGAGCACGGCCGACGGGAGGCGGGCGATGGGCGCCAGCGCTTCGGCGACCGTCGCCGTGGCCGCGCCCGGGTCGGGACGCAGGGCGGCCACCATGTCGACGTGCTCGTCGTCGAGCGGCGCCACCTCGTCGTCGTGGGCG
>JBOGIC010000527.1:0-6127 GCA_050744985.1 Acidimicrobiales bacterium | reverse complement strand
CGGTCCAGAACGCCATCGACGACGTGATCACCCACAGGGCCGAGAAGATGACCGTGCCCGCCGCGATGGTGCCGGCCAGGACGATGGCACGGGCCGGCGTCCACGGCAGGCCGAGGCGGGCCAGCGCCGTGAACAGCACTATCGAAGGCGGGATCAGCTTCCCCACCCGCCGCAGGGCGAACTCCTCGCAGCACAGGTGCAGCAGCGGACCGACCGGGCGCAGCAGGAACCGGTCGAAGGTACCCAGCTTGATGTGCAGGGCGGCCTTCTCGACCGGGCTCACGAACACGTCGCCCAGCCCGAAGGCAATGGCCGACGTGCCGTACAGGACGAGGACCTCGTCGAACGACCACCCGGCGAGGCTCGACACCTGCGTGAAGACGACGACGATGGCGAGCAGGTCGAGGCACAGCGCCATCGCCTGCCCGCCGGTGAAGAGGAGGAACGACGCCCGGTACTGCCAGTCGGCCCGGATGCGCGCCCCGACGAGGCGGCAGTAGATCTCAACCACCCTGCACCACCACCCGGCGGACGGCCCGGCGGACGATGACCTCGGCGAGGACGAACAGCACGGCGGTCCACAGCAGCTGCTGGCCCAACACGGCCAGCGTGGGCCCCAGCCCCTGACGCTGGCCCAGGAAGACTTCGATCGGGAGCTGGATCATCGACGGGAAGGGCGTGAGAGCGGCGATGTGCTGCAGCGCCGGAGGGAAGAACGTGACGGGCACGACGAAGCCCGAGAAGAACCCCATCACGACGCCCGATATCTGCCAGGGGCCACGGTTGTCGAGCAGCCAGAAGCCGCTGAGCAGCACGCAGAAGCGGTAGGCGAAGCTCGCGACGGTCGCCAGCACGGCGCTCACGGCGAACGCAATCCACGTCGTGATGTCGCCGGGCAGCCGCAACGAGAAGAAGCAGGCACCGATCAGCACGGGCGGGATGCCGCGGACGAGTAGCTGGAACCCGGCCCGGCCGAGGTCTTCGGCGAGCCAGTAGCCGGTGAAGTGGAGGGGCCGGTAGAGGTCGGCGACCACGTCACCGGTACGGATGCGCGCCCCGAGGCCGGTGCCCTCGAAGATGCCGAGCGTGATCGCCAGTCCCTCGGCGACGAACGTGAACGTCACCACGTCGACCGCGTCGAACGACCCGATCTCGAGCCGCTGGGCGAGGACGGCCAGCAGGATGTACGCCTTCAGAAAGGCGAAGACCGTATTGGTGAAGAGCCCGGCGAACGACGCGGAGCGGTAGGTCGTATAGCGCTGGAACGTCCGGCGTGCGACATGCCAGTACGGACCGATGGACGGGCGCGGCGAGGGAGCGAGAAGCGGGGACGCGCCGAGCACGGCAGGAAGACAACCACATTCTCAGGCCAAATACAAGGCCCAGGCCGCGCTGAATAAGCTCAGCCGTAGCCTCGCTAGTACCGCAATACACCCCGAGGCGGGCTGGCGGTTGACACTCTATGACGAACGGCCGGCGGTGACAAGGAATTCTTGGGAGGCGGGAGGCGCTTCCCATCGGTAACCTGTCGATTCGAGGTGCGCTCGGGACCTCTTGACCTCGAGCGCACTTGATGTGCCAACGTCTCGGCGTTGACCGGCGTACCTGCGAAGGATCGGTGATGTCTGGCTTCCGCAACCCATCCCCCGGCCCGATGACGCACCTGCACGAGGACCCCGTGATCCACCGCCGACGGTGGTTCCTGCTCGGGGTCATGTGCCTGTCGCTCGTGATGGTCGTGATGTCGGTCTCGGGGCTCAACGTCGCGCTGCCGAGCATGCAGGAGGGACTGGACGCGACCGCGAGCCAGCTGCAGTGGATCGTGGACGCCTACGCCCTGGTCTTCGCCGCCCTGCTGTTGCCCGCCGGAGCGCTGGGCGACCGCTTCGGCCGCAAGAAGGCGCTGCTGTTCGGTCTCACCGTCTTCGCCACGGGGTCGCTGGTCAGCGGGCTGGGCACCGAGGCCGCCCAGGTCATCGTCGGGCGGGTGATCACGGGCGTAGGCGCGGCCTTCGTCATGCCGGCCACGTTGTCGCTGCTGACCAGCATCTTTCCCCCGCACGAGCGCCGGAAGGCCATCGCCGTGTGGGCCGGGTTCGCCGGCGCGGGCGGAGCGCTGGGGCCCATCGTGTCGGGGGCGCTGCTCGAGAACTTCTGGTGGGGGGCGGCGCTGCTCGTCAACATACCGATCGTGGCCGTCGTCATCGTCGCGGTCGCGGTCTTCTCCCCGTCGTCGCGTGACCCGGAGGCGACGCCGCTCGACCCGATCGGCGCGCTCCTGTCCCTGGTCGGGCTGGGCGCCCTGGTCTTCGGCATCATCGAAGGGCCCGAGGAGGGCTGGACCAACCCGGTCATCCTCGTCGCGTTCGGTGTGGCCCTGGTGGGCCTCGCCGGCTTCATGACGTGGGAGCGACGGACCGTCCATCCCATGCTGCCCCTGCCGCTGTTCAGGGACCGCCGCCTCAGCGTCGGCAGCGGCGTGATCACCGCCGCCTTCTTCGTGATGTTCGGGCTGTTCTTCCTCTTCGCGCAGTACCTGCAGTTCGTCCGCGGGTACTCGCCGCTGAGCGCCGGGCTGGCGACGCTGCCGTTGGCGGTGACGCTTGTGATCGTCGCGCCGCGGAGCGCGCTCATGGCCGAAAAGGTCGGGACCGGCTCGGTCATTGCGGCGGGGTTCGTCCTCATCTCGTCCGGATTTGCCCTGCTCTCATTCATCGGTCCCGGCACGTCCTACCTGATGCTGGCGCTGGCGCTCGTCCTGCTCGGCGCCGGGATGAGCCTCACGGCGGCCCCGGCGACCGGCAGCATCATGAGCGCCGTGCCCCAGGCCAAAGCGGGGGTGGGCTCGGCCATCAACGACACGACCCGCGAGGTCGGCGGCGCGCTGGGCATCGCCGTGCTGGGCAGCATCGCCAACGCCGTCTATCGGTCGTCGGTCGACTTCGGCCCCCTGAACCTGCCGGGTGAGGTCGGAACGGCGGCCCGGGAGTCGGTGGGCGCCGCGACGTTCATGGCCGAGCGGATCCCCGGTCTCGGCGCCGAGTTGGCGGCCCGGGCGGGCGACGCCTACACCCACGCCTTCAACATCACCAGCGCCGTCGCCGCCGTCATCACGCTGGTCTCGGCGGGAGTGGTCGCGGCCGTGTTCAGCCGGCGCTCCGAGCAGAAGGCCGCCGAGGAGAGCATCGTGCCGGTCGAGCAGATCCCGCTCGGCGACGAGGACCCCCAGCCCGTGTAAAACCGGGTGCGAGCGCCGCGCAAAACACCTTCAACGGGAGTACAACTAGTGCAGGGATCGAGTGGGGAGGTTTGCGACCGATGATGGTTCTTGCGAATTGGCGGGGCCTGGCGATCAGAGGGGCGGTGGCGGCGCTGTTCGGCATCGTCACCCTGCTGTGGCCGGGCCTGACTCTCACCGCGCTGGTACTGCTCTTCGGCGCCTTCGTGTTGGTCGATGGGATCGTGACCATCGGCAACGTCGTGGCGAAGACGCCCGGAACCGAGAGCCAGCGCGGGATGCATCTGCTGGAGGGTGCCCTCGGCGTGGCGATCGGGCTCGTCACCCTGTTCTGGCCCGGTATCACCGGCCTCGTGCTGCTCTACCTCATCGCCGCCTGGGCCATCATCACCGGCATCCTGGAGATCGTGGCCGCCGTCGCCCTCCGGGGTGAGGTCCAGCGGGACTGGGTTCTGGCGATCGTGGGTGGCCTGTCACTGGTGTTCGGGATCCTGCTGATGATCACGCCAGGCGCGGGCGCGCTGATCATCACCTGGCTCATCGGGTGGTACGCGCTGTTCGCCGGCGTCGTGTTGCTGTACCTGGCCTGGCGTGTCCGGCAGGCCGAGGCGACCGGCGGCGCCATCGGGCAGGCCCGCCCCCTGCCCACCTAGGGAGACAACGTCCGCCTCGTAGTCGTCGACGCCTTCACCGCGTCACCGTTCAGCGGCAACCCGGCCGCCGTGGCGGTGGTGGACCGGTTCCCCGACGACGGTCGCATGCAGATCGTCGCCCGGGAGATGCGGCTGCCCGAGACGGCGTTCGTCGTGGCGCGGGCGGATGGCGACCACGACCTCCGGTGGTTCTCGCCGGCGGTCGAGGTCGAGCTGTGCGGGCACGCGACGTTGGCCACGGCGCACGTGCTCGGCCGGCCGGCGCGCTTCCACACCCGCAGCGGGCTGCTGACGTGCCGGCCGGCGGCGGACGGGTGGATCGAGATGGACTTCCCCGCCGACCCGCCCGTCGAGGCCCCGGTCGAGGCGGACCTCGGGCTACCGCCGGCTCGCTGGTACGGGCATGGGAAGTTCGACGCGCTCGTCGTGATCGACGACGCCGGCGAGGTGCGGCGGCTACGCCCCGACCTGGCCGCGTTCGCCGCGCTCGGGACGCGCGGGGTGATCGTCACCGCGCCCGCCGATCGCGACGGCATCGACTGCGTCAGCCGCGTCTTCACCCCCAACGCCGGCGTCGACGAGGACCCCGTGACGGGCTCCGCCCACTGCACGCTGGCGGCCTACTGGGGCGACCGCCTCGGGCGCACCGAGCTCGTCGGCGAGCAGGCCTCCGATCGCGGCGGGATCGTCCGCATGCGCCGCGACGACGACCGCGACCGCGTCATCCTCGCCGGCCAGGCGGTGACCGTCGCGCACACCCAACTGCTCGTTTGATCCGCGCCAATGGGGCTCTGGGACCCCTCTTCTGCGAATTGAACGGTGGGTAAGCGTCAGGCGGGGCTCAGGCCGGCGGCACCGTAGGCGATGGCGACGGGCTGGCACCAGATGACGATCGACTGCACGCGGTCGATCGGGATGTTGGCGGGGATCTCGTAGTTCTGATTGCCGAGGGTGGACTTGAGGTTGCCGAGCACCCAGTACTCCGACCCGGCGGCGGCGGCGCTGGTCTTCGGGGTCGACGCGCTGCCGAGCCAGACGAACAGGTCGGTGTTCTGGTTGACCTCGAAGTCCTCCATGCGCAGCGCGTGGCGGCCGTCGGCCAGCCGGAAGAGGCGGGCGGTGCCCTTGCTCGTCTTCTCCACGTCGTAGAACGTGCCCTCTCGCACGACCCGCCCGGTCGCCATGGCCGGCAGCGGCGGCTCGTTGAGCGGCGTCTCGACCTGCTGGTCGACGATGAGCTTCCACGGCCCGGTCGCGGCGATGTCGAGCAGGACGCTCCCGCTGACGATCGAGAACCCCTGGCCCTCACCCGGGCAGGCGGCGTCGACCATGGGGGCCGGGCGTCGGGGCGGCGGGTCGGTGTTGACCTTGAGCGTTCCCGTCTCGCACGTGTACCGGGCCCGCCACTGGATCGCGTCCGGGAGGATGTCGAAGCGGGCGGTGCGGGTCGGTCCCGACCCCGACAGCGTCGTGACCGTCTCCCACCGGGCGGCGGACTTCCCTGCGGCCGGGCCCGACGGCGTCGAACCCAGGGTCGGCGGCGGTACGGCCGTCGCCGCGGCGCCGGTGGACGCGGTCGACGCGCCCGGCTTGGCGGCGCCGTCACCCGACCCGCACGCGGCCGTCGACGCCGCCACCACCGACAGGACGATGGTCGCGAAGATCCGGCGGTGGGAGGTGACCACGTCGTGAACGTACCGGCGGCGCGTAAACACGACGTTGCGGTCCTACTCGACCAGCTCGCCGGCGAGCAGATCCATGAGCAGCGTGTCGTGGAACGTCCCGTCCGCGCCGCGTTCGTTGTTCCGGAGGATGCCGACCGGCTGGAAACCCAGCTTGCGGTAGCAGGCGATGGCTCGGGCGTTGCCGGCCGCTGGGTCGATGGTCAGGTGGTGGTGGCCCTTGTCGTCGATCAGGTGGCGGGCCACTGTGCGGATGGCGTCGACGGCCACGCCCGTTCCGTGCCAGCGCGTGGACAGGGCGATGTCGACATTGGCGCGGCGGTACTCGGGGTCGGGTTCCTCCCAGGACTGGATCAGCCCGACCACGGCGCCACCGACCAGGATCGTGTACGTGCTGATGCCTTCGTCGTCGTCGTGGATGATGTCCTGAACGATGCGGTCGCGGTCGAAGTTCCCCCACCACCGCGCCACTTCGGGCTCGGCGAACAGCACGCACAGGTCGTCGAGGTCGGCATCCGTCACGGGCCGTAGGACGACCCGGCTCCCGTGCAACA
>JBOGIC010000526.1:0-14642 GCA_050744985.1 Acidimicrobiales bacterium | reverse complement strand
TGGCGCCAGCGCGGCTGCAGTGTTGCTCGACGGGCTTCCGGGGCGGGACGGGTTCGTGTACCACGACGGGCACAACCGGTCGGTGCATCAGGCGGCGCCGGGGTTGCTGGGGCTGCTCGAGAGCCGGAATGTCATCGAGCGGTGGAAGCCGCAGATCGTGCGGTGGCTCGACGGGACCGAGCACTTCTTCAATCACCTGTGTGCCGAGTTCGAGGGGGAGCCGGCGTTCGAACCGGTCCGGCGCGAGATCGAGGCGGTCCTCACCCTCGACGCTCCGCTGGCGGTCAAGAACCAGTTCCTGTTCCAGTACCTCAACGCGGCCACGCGTGAGCTCGAACGGAGCGCGCTGACCGACGCACCCACGCTCCATCTCGACGGTGAACAGTCGCTCGCCGGGCCGTGGAAGGCGCACCTGCGGCAGAGCGAGGGCCACTACATCGATCGGGAGATCGACGTTCCGGTCAACTGGGAGCTGGTCCCGGGCATCGAGAACTACGCCGGCACGATGCGGTTCACCCGCGTGGTCACGGTGGACGAGGGGCTGCGGGCGTGGCGGCTGTTCCTGTGCCTGCACGGGGTGGACTACTTCGCCGATCTGTGGGTGAACGGGCACTACGGCGGCGGCCACGAGGGGTACTACGAGCCGTTCGAGCTGGACATCTCGCCGTACGTACGGCCGCGCCAAACCAACATCATCCGCCTCACCGTCACGTCGCCCAACGAGCCGTCGGGACCCGGCACGCACGTGACCTCAGGCTGGGACGACTTCGCGCCCGGCTCGTCGTTCCCCAACCGCAAGACGTTGGTGAAGGGGACGCTCGGTCATCACGACGCCAAGCGGGGTGGCGCCTGGAGCTCGCTGACGAGCCAGGACGGCAACACCGGGGGCGTGTGGGACGACATCGAGCTGCGCGTGCTCAACCCCGTCCACTTCACCTCCGACGGGCTGCGCGTGACCACGTTGTCGATCGCGGGCGATGAACAAGTCGCCGTCCACCTCGCGACCACCATCCGCAACACGCGTGACACGCTGGTCGACGGCGTACTGCGCGTGACGGTCGAGCCAGCAAACTTCGAGGGCGGCTCGCACGAGTTGACCCGGGAGCTTACGATCCGTCCGGGCACGAACCAGTTCACGCTCGTCGAGCAGGTGGCGCCCGTGCGGCCCTGGTGGCCGCGCGACCACGGGTTCCCGCACCTCTACCGCATCACGGCCACGCTCGAGGGCCACGACCTAACCGCCGTCGAGACGGGGTTCCGCAAACTCGCGATCAGCGCGATCGGCGAGTCCGAGGGGGAGAACGGGGCGTTCGTCGTCAACGGGCGCGAGATCTTCGTCCGCGGCACCAACCTGCTGCCGACGTACTGGCTGAGCGAGTACGACGCCGAGCGGGTGGAGCGGGACTTCGAGATGCTCACCGCCGGCGGGTTCAACGCCGTGCTGATCCACAACCTCGTGCTGCCGATGCGGTTCTACGAGGAGGCCAACCGTCGCGGGTTCATGGTCGTGCAGATGTTCCCGCTGCAGTGGACCTACGAGCAGTCGGGCGAGTTCTGGACGCGGGCGTGCCACCAGATCCAGGCCATGGCGGCGCGGCTGTACAACGAGCCGTCGGTCGTGTCGTACGAGGTGCACAACGAGCCCGACATGCGGACCTTCGAAGACCTCGACAACCGCCTGATGGACTTCGACCTTCACGCCGCCCTTCGCGACGCCGACGCGACCCGGTGGGCGACCACGTTCTCCAGCGGGAACCACGCCTACCCGGGGCAGTTCTATCCGTTGCGCGACGACAACGCGTTCGCCACGTTGCCCGCCCGGTTCCTCGAGGAGGAATACAACGGCCGGCGCATCTCGCGCCACCGCAACATGCCGACCGAATTCGGCATCCAGGCCATGCCGAACGCCGAGTTGCTGCGGGAGATACTGGCGGAGACGCGGGTGCGCTCGGTATTGGAACGGATCCGCACCGATCCCAAGTGGTTGGCCACCGGCGCCGAGGGCTGGCACGAGGCGGAGAAGACCATCGAGGAAGCCAAGTCCGTCCTGGGCGACGGCGACTGGACCACGGCGCTCGGGTCGTTCGACTGGGCCGTGATGTGGGACATCGGCGCGCTCGTCGACAGGGTGCGCGAGCTCAATGACGTGGCCCACGACGGCGACCCCACCCTGAGCCGCGAGCTGCTGGCGTTGAAGCTCGCCGTGCTGGTGCTCGAGGTCCTGCACTACGGCAGCTTCAAGGGTGAGAACTTCTGGTTCGGCCTGTGGCGACCGGCAGACACGCTCGAAGACTTCGTGGCGTCGAGCCAGACGCGTCAATACCGCCTTCACAAGGACGCCATCGAGTCGTACCTCAACGCCGGCGCCGCGGGACCCATCGTCGGGTACTTCAGCTTCATGTTCCGCGACGCCGACTGGCAGGCGCCGACGTGGGGCGTCGTCGACGCCGAGTGGGTGCCGAAGAAGGCCTACCGGGCCTACATCGAGAGCAACCACGCCGTCCGCGTCACGCTGCCGTCCGCCCTGCGATCACCGGTCAAGCTCACCGGCGACCCGTGGGTCGGTCCGGAGGTGATCGTCGCCAACGACACCAGCCGCCCGCTCACCGATGCCTACGTCACCGTGTGGATCGACGGCGTTCCGTTCGAGACCACCTTCACGGTTGACGTGCCCGCCGGCGGGGCGTGGACGGGCCGGCTGGCCGACGAAGCAACCGAGCCTGTCGTCGCGCCCGACACCGCGCCCGGCACGTACTTCCTCAACGCTCAGATCGCCTCGGCCGAGGGCGAGGTGCTGTCGACCAACCGCTACGAGCTCGTGGTGCTGGACACGGACTTCTTCGACCTGAGCGGGGTCAGCAAGGCGGACGTGAAGCACCTGCTCGACGGCGTCGCCCACCGCCCCGGCTTCCACTACTGGCAAGGCGGGCACGTCGTGTTCCGCGCCCACGGCGGCCTGCGGGGCTTCGTCGACGGTTTTCGGGAGGCGCAGTCACGGGGTATCGATCATTACGAGACGATTCAGGGCGAGCATCTGTTCCGCCACGTCCTGGCCGAGTTGCCCGGGCTCCCTCACGCCGACCGGATCATCGATGCGGTCTGGCGCATCCGCTGCGAGATCGTCTCGCCGACGGAGAAGGCCGGGGTGTTGCTCCGGTACATCGAGTCGTTCGTCCAGCAGGCGGAGCTCCGGCTCGCCCGGACGAGGCGCATGACCCGGCCCCGTACGGGCCGGCGGATTCCGGCCGAGGGGGACGCGGCCCCGCTCGGCGGGCGGATGGTTCCCGTGGGAAGCGACCGGCGACTGCCTCAAGAGGAGGAAGCGTGAAGACCGCAGACGACCTTCATTCCCGTGCGACGTTGCGCTCGGGGGTGGTCGACGAAGCGGTCGCCGGCGCCCGGGCGTGGCTCGAAGGCGAGCGCGCCGCCGGCACGCTGATCGGGCCCGAGACGCTGTGGACCGAGGCGTACCACGCCTACCTCGCCTCCCAGGAGGGCCTCGGCGACGAGGAGACGAGGGGCGCGTGGGCCTGTATCGCCGCCGCGCTCGTGTTCGACACGGGCCAGGTGCCGCTCAACCAGCGCGCGGCGGCCCGTGAGGCGTGCGAGCTCCTCGTCGAGCAGCCGGCGCTGGTCCCGTCCGAGCAGGCGCGCCGGCTGCAGGACATCGCCGATCGCCACAACGTCGATCCGTGGAGGATCCGTTCCCTCCTGGCGCCGGGCGTCGGGTGCCCCTGGCTGTTCCCCCGTGCCCTCTGGCGCGAGGACGTTGTCGTGCAGGCGCTGGAAGCCATCCTCGCTCCCTTCGACTGGACACCGGGCGAGCAGCCCCTCGACTTCCTGCCCGGCCTCGAAGCGCACGCTCCGGAGGGGTCGACGCTGCGCCGGGCGGTCGCCGCGGTCCGGTCGCTGGTCGCCGCCGCGGAGCGGGAGCACAAGGACGTCGGCGTCATGGAGACTCACGCCTTCGTGGCCGCGCTGGCCGGGCACGGGCTCACGCAGGAGGAGACCGACGCCTGGAACCGCCGGTTGCTGGCCATCCGTGAAGCGGTGGTGCTGCAGCGGACGTTCACCCTGTACGGCCGGGCCGAGCGCCTGGTGCGCACGGCCGACGAGCGCCGTGACCGCGATCCGGCGGCGGCCCACGACCTGCTGACGAGGGCGGCGAACATCTACAAGCGGATGGCCGTCGCCCAGATGTACCCGGAGCGGCTGCTCGAGCGTCACCAGCACATCGTCCGCTCGGCCGAGGAGCTGCGGATCGAGCACGGCCTGCCCGACGACCGGCCCGAGCACGTCCTGCTCATCAGCACGTTCCAGTCGCCGGGCGACCTGCAGCGCATCCTCCTGAGCGTCGGCCACGAGCTGATGGGCTTCGCCTACGGCAAGGACGTGCGGCTGGTCGTATGCGACGACACCACGGGCGAGGCGCGTGGCACCAACGAGCAGATCTACGCGGAGGCGTCCCGCGCCGGTCTCAAGATCTCGGTGTGGACCTCCGAGCGGCGCGACGAGTTCCTCGCTCGGCTCAACGAGGAGATCTTCCCGGACGGCTCGTTCGACGTGAGCGATCTGGCGGGACGGCCTACGCCCGAGGACAAGGGCGTCCCGTACGGGCGCATCCGGAACTTCCTGCGTCTGGCCGGGCTGGTGGAGCGGCGCGACAACGGGATGGACACGCCGATCTTCACGTGGCTCGACCACGACAACGAGCTGGGCGCGCTCGTGCTCACACGTGACGGTCTCCTGGCCAAGCGGCACGTGTTCAACTACTTCGACCAGAAGAGCGGCATCTTCGCCGATCCGAAGGTCATGGTCGGGGGAGGCGGGTACACAAACGACGCCCTCGAAGGGGTCGAGAAGTTCTGGGTGGCGTGGGGCATCCTGCACAGCGCGCTCGGCCTGGCTCAGGACCATGCGCCTCAGGATCCCGCCGTGCTCCAACCGGCGGCCGACATCACGCGCTTCCGCCCGTGGGACCAGTCCGACACGCTCGAGCGCCTGCCCCGTGAGGGCGAGGACGTGGAGACGATGTCCGACCAGTTCCTCCTGCTGCTGAACACACTCGTCGGCACGTTCCGCGGGAAGTACGACAATCAGGTGCAGATCTACCACCCGTGGACCTTCGGGTACGTGGTGCCCGAGGAGGAGCGGCTGGTCGAGGAGATGCGGACCTTCGCCGGCATGCCCGGGGGCAACACGAGCCTGCGCACCGAGGTGCTCGCCAGCCCGATCCCGTTCATCACCGTGGCCGGGCGCGGGGAGGACATCTTCCACCTGTGGCAGCTCGAGGGCCAGCACGGGCCCGGGTCGATCCGCCTCACCCACACGCCGGCGCTGCACACCCGCAAACGTGACGGCGGGGCGCGGCGACCTCATGGCGGAGGTGGTCAACTCGTTCAACGGGCGGATCTTCCGCGAGCCGCCATACCTGTGGGCCGCCCTGCGCCTGCTGTTCAGCGACGGGCCCGGCGCCGCGCTCCCGGGGCCCGATGTGGAGGCGCAGACCGCCGAGCGGATCGACGGGTTGCGGGACGAGGCAAAGGCGAGCATCGAGGCCGTCAGCGGGTTCGCCCGCGAGATCGAGCCGTACCTCGACGGGAGCCGCGAGTTCTGGTGGTTGGGGCAGGCGGAGAGCGACCCCCGTTGCGAGGAGTTGCTGACGACGCTGCGCGCGCTGGTGGCGGACTACAAAGACCTCGAGCGCCACGTGGCGAAGGCCGAGCAGAAGCTCATCGGGCTCGAGGACGTCAAGGAGCTGACGGCCCGGTTCGTGGCGGCCTATCCCCACTGGCAGACCGTCGTGGAGCACCTGGGCGGCATCAGCCGGGCCGAGGCCGGGGAGCTGGCGAGCCTGGCCGGGGCGGGGCCGCTCGAGTCGTATGGTTCGCCGTTGCGGGAGCACGCGTCGGCGGCGGCCCCGCCCGTCTTGGCCGGACGCACGCCGGTCGAGTTGTCGGCCCAGTCCGAGCCGCTCGACGATCCGCCGTGGCACGAAGTCCTCACGTCGTCGCTGCTGCTGTTCCGCCGGTACGAGCGCGGGCAGGCCATCGGCGAGTCGTGGCTCGACTTCGAGGCACGGGTGTCGCGGCTGCGCCGCCTGTTCGACCACCACCGCACGCTGGTCGACGACGTGCCCGGGTTCGTGTGGACGCTGCTGTATCGCGACGCGCTGTTCGTCCCGTACTCGGCGCCGTACCGAGCCTTGACCGAACTGCTGCGCCAGGACGTTGAGCCGGGTGCCGTCACACGAGTGGCCGAGGCGTTCGCGGTCGACGAGAACCTGCTTCGGCCGGCGTTCGAGCTGACTGCCGTACCGGCCCCGTAACTCGCGGCTGCCGGTCGACGATCGGCCAGCCGGAGTCCATCCTCAACCCGTCAAGGTGCCGGCGGATCCGTCTCTCGCTCCCGGACACCCTTCGTGCGTGCTCGAATTGAACTCGCCTGATCCAGCCCCGGCGGGTTCGTCGCGAGCCTCCTCCATGAGCGGCGCCACAGCGAAAATGGGGTGGTGCAATCTCCGATCGGCGACGGCGTGGTACTCGTCAGGCGGGTGGCTGCAGTCGTCGCGCCAGCCGGGGCACGTCCTCGGAGGCGATGGTCCAGACCTGATCGGGGTCGACTCGGTGGTAGTGATGCGCCAGCACGATCCGTAGACGCGTGATGTCCCGCCACTCGACGGTCGGGAAACGGCCACGGCCGTCGTCGCTCATCGCGTTTGCCGCCTCTCCGATGATCGCAAGCAGTCGCTCGATTGCAAGCCGTAAGGCAACATCGCCCTCATAGACGTCACGACCTCGACCGACGAGCTCTTCCAACTGATCCGCGGCCTCGAGCATGTCGGCGACCGCTCGTTGTCGCGCCGGCTCACAGTGCGATTGCTTCCGCCCTGATGAGATCATCGCGTGGCTTCAGCCCGCCCACTGACACGACGTCCACCGGGCAGCCCAGTAGCTCTTCGAGGTCGTCCTGCAGATGCAGTAGGTCAAACAAGGAACTGCCCGGCTCGAATTGCACGAGGAAGGTCGGCATCACTTACGTCGCCTTCTGACCCCCGGGCAACCGAGCCAAACACGGAGATCGCGACGCCGTGATGCTGGCGCGCGAGAGCCTTGATCTGGTCGCGGTACTGCGCGACGAGCTCGCCCAGGCGCTGGGGAGGTTTGGGCACCACGACTTCGATCGTACGCGTTGGCAGATCGGAGCCGGGCGCTCGAGACGCGACTACCGCGTACGGCTGGGGCAGTCCGGCTGGCGCCACGGGTCATGGAGCGCGGGCCGCGACGGTGGCCGACAGCTCTTGGCCGACCGAGAGAGACGCCATCTCGGCCGCGGCACGGCCGGCGAGCCAGCCGTCGCGGTTGCTGACAGAGGCGCGGTGTGGGGTGGCGTGGGGAAAGGCGGCGTGGATGGCGTCGTCGACGGCTTCGTCGCGGCGGGCGAGGACGGGCAGGAGGTTGCGGCCGTGGCGCTCGGTGCTCTCGGCCACGACGGCGGCGGTGGTGTCGGCGAGGCGCTCGCCGATGCGCTTGGCGTAGGCGACGAGGAAGGACTGGCGGAACGAGCGGGTGCGGGAGCGGCCGTCGTTGTCGGCGACCGAACCGGCGCGCATCATGGCCTCGGTCGCTTGCACCAGCAGCGAGGTGAACAGGACCTCGACGACCTCCAGGTCCGTACGGGAGCCGAAAACCGTGCTGAAGGCCAGGTCCTTGTCCCAGACAGCCCGGCACCCGCTGGGGCGGGCGACGCGCGAGAGAAGCAGGGCCTTGGGATGGGCGTACGGGTCTTCTATGCCGATGCGCCAGCCGACCACCTCGGACGGGGCCGAGCTCGTCTCGGCCTGCAGCATGGCCTGGTCGATCGAGTAGCGGGCCGTGAGCTCGTGGGCCTTGGCGGTGAGAGCGTCGGCCTCCTCGGGAAAGGTCGTCGACTCCGCCTTGGCTAGGAGCGCCCGAACCTTCTCGAGCATCGGGCTCGGCCCGCGGCCTGCTCGACGACCGGCGGCCAGGCGGGGGAGCGGTGGGAGATCGATGAGCCCCGACAGGGTGACGATCGCGAACGCGATACTCGGCCAGGGAGTATGCGCCTCGGTGCGCAGTGCGTCGACCTGTGACGCCCAGCGATCGTCGGTCTGCATCTCGGGCCGGCGCTCGGCATTGTTCACGACGGCATCCATGAGCGGGGCGGTGTGCTGCGCGCTCAACCGGCGCCGGAGGGCGCGCGCTACGTCGGCGGGCTGCCAACCTCGCATCCATGCGGCGTCGAGGGCCTGACCGACCCACCACGCGATCGCGTCGTCGACGCCCGCGAGATCCGCGAGCGCGCGGATGTGGTGGCGGTACTCGTCGTACCGTCGGAACCGGTGGGACTCGACGGCGGCGAGGACGGCGTTGCGCGCCTGGCTGTTCTCGTTCATCAGTGCCCAACCAGGTGAAGGGCCGGGCGGTGGAACTCCACGCTGACGCCCACGTCGGGCAGGCGTGCCGCCCACACGGCCTGTCGGACGCTGATCTCCTTGAACCGCCCGAGGCTGGGCCCTGTCGCGTTGGGGATGAACCGGTAGGGCTGGCCGGAGTCGTCGACCTGCAGCCCACCCCGGCTCATCTCGTGCACGTACTCCCAGACGTCGGGCCGCTTGGTTCGGATTGACCGGCCGCGGAGACTCCACTCGTCGAGGAGGATCAGCCACGGGACGCCTTCGTCAAAGGCGCGGCGGGCGAAGCGGGTGAGGGGCAGCCACCAGTCGACGAGCTGCGATGTGTCGGGTTCCGGATGCCAGAAGCGCATGCCGGTGACAGTAGGTCGGGGGGTATGACAGTCAGCCGGCGAGCGCGGCGACGATGGCGGGCGTGAGGTCGGAATCGCGTGACTCGTCGGGATTCGTCCGGCGAACGACTGAAGTGGTGCCGCAGGCTGGGCCGCCGCGTCCACTCGGACTGCCGGCGCTCGACGCGGCGAGTGGTCCGCGCTAGCGGCGCGTGCCACTGGCCCAGGTGGGGCCGCAGCAGTAGCCGTAGAGCACGACGTTGCCGTCGTCCTGCATCACGATCCTGCCCCCGGGATCTCGCCCGGCGGTGTTCGACGCCCACAGGAACGCATTACCGGAGTAGACGACGAAGTTGCCGTCGCCTTGCATCACCGCCCGCGAGTTTGAACCGCGCGTGCCGAGGGCCCAGTACGGCCGGCCTTCCCAGAGGTCATAGGCCACCAGGTTGCCGTCGGTCTGCTGGACGAGCCTGTAGCGGTCGCTGATGGAGAGCACGAACTCGTTCCGCTGCACGCTGTCGCCGGGGTTCTGGCCGTCGAGGGTGTTGAGCAGGGGGTGCGAATAGATCGTGTCGTCGTGGTTGACGTACATCCGTTGTGTGAGCTCGCGGCGATCGTGCTCGGACGTGCAGAGGCAGGTGGCGGGAACGGTCATGATCGACGGGCCGTCCGCGGCGTTGGCCTCCCCCAGCCCGATGGCGTGGCCGAATTCATGCTTGACGATCTTCTTGATGTTGTCGCTGAGATTGTCACCCGTCCACAGCAGGCCGCAGTCGCTGCAGATCTGGACGAGCATGGCGTCGAGGTGGAACGTCGGGTTCTGCACGTAGCGAGGCTTGGCGACCCCGAACCCGCCCACTACCGCTCGAGGCGCCGCGCACACCGTGATCCATCCTCGGACGGACATGCAGCCGTGGAACGGATTGCCGCCGCGGAAGCCGTTGGCCATGCCGTTGGCCACCCAGAAGCTTTCAGCACTGGCCGTGGCGCCACAGAGGTTGCCTCCGAAGTCGTTGCAGTTGGCGCTGACGGGCGGCGCGTAGACGCGCCCGAACGTCGAGCGGTGGCTGTGCCGAGCCTCCCGGTGAGAACACCACCGCCGCCACAGTGGTGATGATCGCGGCGCCGAGGGCGGCGCCCGCCGCCACGCGCATCCGCCGAGCTCGGGGTGTTCGCTGTCGCCTCACGAATCGGTACCTTCGCCGAGAGCCTCACTAGAGGCGGAAGGGGAAGCCGCTCCCCGTGAGCCCGGTCGGCACGGGAAGCCCCGAAGGGATGCACGCGGCCACGTTCAAGTTGCCGATGCCGGGGAGGCCCGTGCCCGAGGGAAGCTGCGAGGTCATCCCGCTGACGAACCCCATGATCGCCGAGATGCACGCGTTCAACCCGAAGGGGAGGGGGAGGCTCCCGACGATCTCGGTGACACAGTTCACGATCGTCGGCCCTATCTGCATGATCTGGGTCATGGACGACATCGAAGGGATGCCGGTCGCCAGGGTGAGGATGGGGGCGAGGCAGTCCATCACCTTCGCCGGGATGTCGGCCAGCCCCGACAGGTCGGGCACCACGCCGCCCGGTACGGGGATCGAGGTGGGGACCGTCGGGACGGGGATCGAGGGGAGAGGGATCGAGGGGAGCGGCGTGGAGACGGTCGCGCCGGCACGGGCGTCCACGGGCACCGATGTCGAGGCGGGAGACGCCGGCAGCGACGCTTCGGCGCCCGCCTGCACGCCGGGCGTGGAGGTTGGCACGACGGGCAGCAGGGAGCCTTCGAAGGCGGCTGAGGTCTGGATGGCGGCCGAGTGCGAGTCGCCACCGCCGGAGGGCAGGACGACGGCCGCGGCGACGGCGGTGGTCAAGGTAAGGACGGCGGCAGTGGTGGCGACGGCGACCTTGGCCGCCGGCCCCAACGTTCGCAGCCTGGCCCACAGTGCAGTTCCGGACATCTCGATCCCTTCGCGTCGGCGGGTCTGGGCGACCTCACTGTGCGGAACCCATCCCTAAACCCAGGCAAAGTCACGAATAAGTCTTCGTTCTCCGAGACGCCCGTCGGCGACCTCCGTCCGAGACGGCCAACGAGATCGGGTCAGTCGGGTCTCCTCGGGCCAGGAGATCGCGGCCGCCGACTTTGCGGCGCTGACCCCGAACATGTCTCGTACGTCTCGTCGTCGGGCGAGATGATCTCGAACACGACGACGGCCGCCGCCACGCAGGTGCCCCTGGGCTGCACGCGGTGGTAGCCCCGGTCCGGCACCCGATAGTCGTCGGCGCGGCCCAGGTTGAACGGTCCGGTGCCGGTCAGGCCTTGGGCCTTTTGCATACGGGTCCAGCAGCGCCCGAGGAGGTTGTCGAGATCACCCGACAGGATCATTGCCGAGTAGTCGGGGCCCGCCGTGACAGGAACGGCGCGGTCGCGTTACGCCGGCCGAACCGGGCCTGTCATACCCGATCGGTACCGTGAGCGGCGGTGGACGATTTCGACCGGCGAGCGCTCCTACTGCTGCGGCGGCTGACGGGCAAGGACGACGCGTCGTTCCACCCGGGCCAGCGGGAGGCCATCCGCGCGCTGGCCGATGCTCGCCAACGGGTGCTCGTGGTCCAGCGCACGGGTTGGGGCAAGAGCGCCGTGTACTTCATCGCCACGCGCCTGCTACGCGACGCCGGCGCCGGGCCGACCTTGCTGATCTCACCGCTGCTCGCGCTCATGCGCAACCAGATCGATGCTGCACAACGGACGGGCGTGCGCGCCGCCACCATCAACTCGGCGAACACGTCCGACTGGAGCGCCGTCGCCGCTCGGATCGATGCCGACGAGCTCGATCTCCTGTTGGTCTCACCGGAACGCCTCGGCAACCGCGAATTCCGCGAGACCCACCTCGATCGGCTGGGGCGAACGGCCGGCCTGCTCGTCGTCGACGAGGCGCACTGCATCAGCGACTGGGGTCACGACTTCCGGCCTGACTACCGGCGGATCACGCGGGTGCTCGACCTTCTCCCACCGACGGTTCCGGTGCTGGCGTGTACCGCAACCGCCAATAATCGGGTCGTCGACGACGTCACCTCGCAGTTGGGTGAACGTCTCCACGTCATCCGCGGCCCACTCGCGCGGGAGGGGCTGGCGCTGCAGGTCATCAACCTCCACTCGCCCGCAGCACGCATAGCGTGGCTGGCGCAGACCCTGCCCAGGCTGGAGGGCTCGGGGATCGTCTACTGCCTGACCAAGCGCGACGCCGAGTCGGTCGCCGAGTGGCTGAACCGGCGAGGGATGAACGCCGTCGCCTATACCAGCGACTCAGTAGGGCGCGAGGAGGCCGAGCGGGCCCTGCTCGACAACTCCGTCGACGTTGCGGTCGCGACGTCCGCCCTCGGGATGGGCTTCGACAAACCCGACCTGGCCTACGTCATCCATTTCCAGGCGCCCGGCTCGGTCATCGCCTACTACCAGCAGGTCGGCCGGGCCGGTCGCCAACTCGCATCGTCCACCGGCGTGCTCCTGCGCGGTGGTGAGGACGAGAACATCCAGGATTGGTTCATCTCGAACGCCTTCCCGACCGCGCGGGAGTGCGCGGACGTTCTGGCGGTACTCGAACAGCACGACGGCTTTCTCAAGCTCGGCGATCTGGAGGCGGCGGTCAACGTCAAGCCGACTCGTCTCAAGATGTTGATGAAGAACCTCGAGGTGGACGGCGCCGTCGTGGCTGACGGGTTGAAGTACCAGAGGACTCCGCGGCCGTATGCGTTCGACCCGGAGCGGGTGGCCGCGATCACGGCCCTGCGTCGCCACGAGCAGCAGGAGATGCTCGGCTACGGGTTGCTGACGGACGGGTGCCGGATGGTCTTCCTCGGGACGGCCCTCGACGATCCCTCGCCGGCGCCGTGCGGCATCTGCGACCTGTGCGCGTCACCACCCTTGCCGACCCACGTGGACGACTTGTTGGTTCGCGACGCAACGCAGTTCCTCCGGCGCCGGCCGGTCGTCATCGTCCCCCGAAAGCAGTGGCCCGATCACCGTCGCATCCTCCGTGAGGATGGGATCGAGCAGGGGCGGGCGCTGTGCCGGTGGGGCGACGGCGGGTGGGGCGAGCTTGTGAGGCACGGCAAGCAGGTCGACGGTCGGTTCGAGCATGCGCTGGTCGAGGCCTTGGCGAGTCTCGTCGCCGGGTGGCGTCCGGATCCGCCCCCTCAGTGGGTCACGTGGGTGCCGTCGCTGAACCACCCCGCCCTCGTACGGGAGCTCGCCCGGCGCCTCGCCGTCGCCCTTGATCTGCCCGCCGTCGAGGCCGTCCGCAAGACCCGCCACACCGAACCGCAGAAGACGATGGAGAACAGCGCCCAGCAGCTGGCGAACGTCCTGGATGCCTTCGCCGTGGTCGAACCGGTACCGGCCACACCCGTGCTGCTCGTGGACGACATCGTGGACTCCCGCTGGACGCTGACGTATGTGGGCTCCCTCCTGCGCCAAGCCGGGTGCGAGGCGGTCATCCCCCTTGCGCTCGCCGACAGTGCGTCATCATGAAGGGCATGAACCAGGGCTCGCTCGCCGTGCTGGCGCTCACGAACCGGCTCATCGAGGCCGGCGTGGCTCCCTTGACGGCGTCGGAGGTGTGGCGAGTTCTCGGACGCGTCGACGATCCGGCTCGCTTGCTCGGGTCCGACGAGCGCGCCGCGGCCGACCTCACCTCGGGGACGGGCATCGAGGCGGCGCGGCTGGTGCGCCTCCTCGACGCGGGTGTCGCGCTCGCGGCGCGGCTCGACTCGCTCACGGACCAGGGGATCTCGGCCATCACGGCGCTCGACGAGCACTTCCCGGACCGGCTGCGCGAGCGGCTCGGCACCGCGGCGCCGCCGGTGTTGTACTGCGCGGGGGAGTTGTCGCTCCTCGGCCGCGACGGCATCGGCGTCGTCGGGTCGCGGGATGTCGGTCCGGAGGCAGTGGAGGCCACCCGCAAGGTGGCCCTCCTGGTCGCAGCCGCCGGACTGGCACTCGTGTCCGGTGCGGCCAAAGGCGTCGACCGGATCAGCATGTCGGCCGCCTACGAAGCCGGCGGAGGCGTCGTCGGGGTGCTGGCCGACTCGCTCGAGCGCGCCGTCGGTCAGGCGGACAACCGCCGGGCCATGCTCGATGGCCGGGCCTGCCTCTGCACGCCGTACCGGCCCGATTCGGGATTCACCACGGGTAACGCGATGGGCCGCAACAAGATCGTCTACGGCCTGAGCCGGGCGACGCTCGTCGTGGCGAGCGCGAAGGGTGAGGGTGGCACCTGGTCGGGCGCGACCGAGGCGATCAGGAAGCGGTACGGGCGCGTCGCGGTATGGACGGGCGCCGGCGGCGGCCCGGGGAACGACGCCCTCGTAACGGCGGGCGGCGCCCCGGTCGCGCAGCCCGAGTCGATCCTCGAGCTGGAGGCCATCGCCCCGGCGACCGACGCGAGCCCAGGCCAGATCGCGTTCGGGTTCGAGCCGAGCGGCTAGTCGGCGGCGGCCAGGTCGTCGAGCAGGTCGGCGAGGAGATCGTCGAGGACCTGCTCTTCGTACACGGCGACACCGGCCGCCTCCATCGCCGGCGCCAGGTCGGGGTGCCAGGGCGACGCAGTCGTACGGCCGGACAGGGCGACGGTGCCGAGGCCGCGCGCGATCGCAGCGTGGTACTCGGCCGCACCGAACCGCCAGGGCTGCACGGACTCGACCTTGCGGGCGAGCACGCCGGCGATGGCGAGGCCGCGCCAGTCGAAGTCGCCGTGGTAATGCAGCGCGCAGCCGTGGGCGGCGAGGCCGTCGAGGATGACGAGCGCGGCGGTCGACGGCATGCCGTCGAGGCACACCATCGTCGGGGCACGGTCGCCCAGGTCGTCGGCGGCCGCGGCCACGACGGCCGG
>JBOGIC010000525.1:0-10587 GCA_050744985.1 Acidimicrobiales bacterium | reverse complement strand
CGGCCACCGCGACCATCGCCGCCGCCACGCCCCAGACCATCCGCGTCTGTACGGTGCGCTCGAGCTCGACCGTGACCAGGTTCTTGATGCGGTTCATGCCGCCCACCCCCTGCTGAAGTTGAACGGCGCGGGCTTGGCGGCCGGCGCGCGATGATCGATCGAGTCGAAGAACAGGTCCTCGAGCGACGAGGTCTCCATGCGCAGCTCGTGGATGGCGACCCCCAGCACGGCGGCGGCGTCGCCGACCTGCTCGGTCGTCGCCCCCGAGACCCAGAGGGATTCGTCCTCGACATGGGTCTCGTGGCCGCCGAGGCGCATGGCGGCGGCGAGGTCGGCGGCGTCGGGTGTGCGCACGTAGACGCGGTCGTTGGACAGCTCGGCGACCGTCCCCGCCTTCACCACCTGCCCGCCGTGGACCACGACGACATCGTCGGCGATCAGCGCGACCTCGTTGAGCTGATGGCTCGAGATCAGGACGGTGCGGCCTTCGGCGGCGAGGGACCGCAGCAGCGTGCGGAGCCAGCGCAGACCCTGCGGGTCGAGGCCGTTGGCCGGCTCGTCCAGGATGAGCACCGCCGGATCGGCCAGGAGCACGGCCGCGAGCGTCAGCCGCTGGCGCATCCCGAGGGAAAGCTTGCCCGTCCGCTTCGTCCCCGCGTGGGCCAGGTCGGTGACCCGCAGCACCTCGTCCACCCGGTACGGAGAAACGCCGATGCTGCGGGCCAGCAGCAGCAGTTGCGTGCGGGCCGGCGAACCGGGGTGGAAGCCGGCGCCGTCGACGAGCGCGCCGATGTGGCGGGCCGGTTCGAGGATGTCGTGGTAGGCGACGCCGCCGATGGTCGCCGAGCCGCTGGTGGCCGCCGAGAGCCCGACGAGGATCCGGAGGGTCGTCGTCTTGCCGGCGCCGTTGCGCCCGAGGAAGCCGGTGACGCGACCGGGCTTGGCGTCGAAGGTGACGTTGTCGAGCGCGAGGTGTGAGCCGTAGCGCTTCGTCAGATGGTCGACACGGATGGTGTGCATACAAGTGCCCGCTCTTCGATCGGCGGGTGGCTGGCAACCACCCGTCGCCACCACGGGAGCCGGCGAGGGGCCCCACCCTCGTCGGCGGCCTTGTCGAGCATGGCGGCGAAATGGACAGGATCAGCAAGGAGGGTGAGGGCGAACCGGTCGGCCGCCCGCTCCTGGGCCCGGTCGTACCAGGCGATGACCAGCCGGGCGGGCGCCATGAGCACGGGCGTGACCACGAGGAGCAGGGGGTACGAGGCGGGGTCGCCGGCGCTGCTCACCCCGGCGACGCCGAGCAACCACGGCCAGGAGAGCACCCAGCCGGCGAGGGCGAAGGTGACCAGTTGGCCGACGAGGGTCAAGGGCAGCCGCCGTCCGGCATGGCCGAGCTTCCAATGCCCGAGCTCGTGCGCGACAACCTGGTCGACCAGCTCGGGCGGCCACTCGGTGAGCGGCTTCTCGAGCACGACACGGCGCGTGGCGCCGAGGCCGGCGACGTACGCGTTGCACTTCTCGCCCCCGGCGACGAAGACGCCGCCCAGGTCGAGGCCGGCGCGCGCGCCGATGTCACGGACACGGCCTTCGAGCTCGGCATCGCCGCGCTCGAGGGGCCCGGACTGGGCGCGAAGGATCAACGGCTGGGCCAGGAGGCCCACCACCGTGATCACGGCGAAGACGGCCCACGCGTACAGCCACCACATCGGGGTGGCACGCAGCAGGGCGTAGATCGGCAGCGTGAGGACCACGCCGCCGGCCAGAGAGATGAGCCCGCTCCCGACCCACGCACGGGAGCGGGCTCTGGTTCGTGAGGCCGTGGGGGTAAACGCCGCCCGGACCATCGCCCGGACGCCGGTTACCGCCACGACCACGACGATCAGCTGGAGGATCCATCCCTGGACGCCGAGGGCGTCGAGGAGTCGCTCCGGGACCTGGGCCACCACACAGACCACCAGCGCCAGCGCCGTCGTCAGTGAAACGGCGAGACTTGGTGTGCCAGGGTTGTGGTCCGAATCCGGCCGGTGCGTCACACCGGTTTGGGGGCTGATCGTCGAGGAATTCACTTCAGGTTGTGACCGACTAGGCCAGTACGGCGGCGAGCAGGCCACCCACGACCGGGATCGCGGAAACGAGTGCGGCGAGAATGCCACCAACGACGGGGATCAGCTTGCGCATGAGAGGGCTCCTTTATTTGTTCCACTTGCCGGAAGTGCTCCGGCAAATGAAGTGATCGGCGCCCTACGCCCCCAGCTTTAGAGATTTGTTGGGGCGGTGTTGATCTTCGGTGGGGTTGCGTTGACCTACGCCGTTGGGGGCGGCGCCGGCGTGCCGGCCGCCTGGGCGTGGAACCCTCCGTCCACATGGACCAGCTCGCCCGTCGTCGCCGGGAACCAGTCCGAGAGCAGCGCCACGGTGGCCCGCGCCACGGGCGTGGCGTCGCGGGTGTCCCAACCGAGCGGCGCCCGCCCCTCCCACGTCTGCTCCACCAGCGCGAAGCCCGGGATGCTACGCGCCGCGATCGTGCGCAGCGGCCCGGCCGAGACGAGGTTCACCCGCACGGCGTACCGGCCCAGGTCGCGGGCCAGGTAGCGGGCCGTGGACTCGAGGGCCGCCTTGGCCACGCCCATCCAGTCATACGCTGGCCAGGCCTGACGCGCATCGAAATCCAGTGCGACGATCGACCCGCCGGCGTCGCGCATGAGGGGCAGGGCCGCCTCCGCCAACGCCTTGAGCGAGTACGCCGAGACCTGGAGCGTCTTGGCGACGTCGTCCCACCCGGCCCGGAGGATGTCGCCGCCCAGGCACGACTCGGGGGCGAAGCCCACGGCGTGCACGGCCCCGTCCAGCCGGCCCCAGCGGCGCGACAGGTCGTCGGTGAGACTGGCCAGGTGCGACGGTTCGGTGAGGTCGAGCTCGAGCACGTCGGGCTCGTGGGGCAGGCGGGATGCAGCCCGCCTGGTCACCGACAGGGCACGCCCGAACGACGTCAGAACGATCTCCGCCCCCGCCTCCTGGGCCACCTTCGCGATCGAGAAGGCGATCGACGCCTCCGACAGCACGCCCGTTATGAGGACACGCTTGCCCTCGAGTAACCCACTCATGCCCCACACCCCCGATTAATCCGCGAAAGAGGGGTCCTATAGCCCCAATGGCGCGGATCAAAGCGAAGGGGGGTCATAGGGGTGTGTTCGAGTGGCGCTCGCGCACCGCGGCTCGCTTGGAGCGGAGCTGGGACAGGCCGGCGGCGAGGACGCGGCGGGTGTCGAGAGGGTCGACGACGTCGTCGACGTAGCCGCGCTCGGCCGCCACCGCCGGGGTGCAGAACCGCGCCGCGTAGTCGGCCTCGAGGCCGGCCTGCACCGCGGCCCGTTCGCCGTCGTCGGCGACGGTCCCGATCCGCTTGCCGTGCAGGATCTTCACCGCGCCGGCCGCGCCCATCACCGCGATCTCCGCCGTCGGCCAGGCGATGCACAGGTCGTTGCCGAGGCCTTTGCTGTCCAATACGATGAACGCACCGCCGTAGGCCTTGCGCATGATCACGCACATCCGGGGCACCGTCGCCTCGCCGTACGCATGCACCAGCTCGGCGCCGTAGCGGATCATCCCCCGCCACTCCTGGTCCTTGCCGGGCTGGTAGCCGGGACAGTCCACGAACGTGATAAGCGGCAGGCCGAACGCGTCGCACCCCTGCACGTGGCGGGCCGCCTTGGCCGACGCGTCGATGTCCAGCGTGCCCGCCAGCTGGCGCGGCTGGTTGGCGATGATGCCCACGGGGTGGCCACACAACCGGCCGTAGCCGGTGACGACGTTCGGGGCGTGGGCCTCGCGCACCTCGAGGAACGACTCCTCGTCGAGCACGTCGGAGACGACCTCGCGCACGTCGTAGGACGAGAACGTGCTGGCCGGCACGGCGTCGGCGGCGGCGCGGCACAGGCGGTCGTCGCGGTCGTCGGGTGCGGCGTAGGGCGGGTCTTCGAGGAAGTTCGACGGCATGTACGACAGGAGGTCGGCGACCGCCCACCGGGCCTCGTCCGCGTCCGGCACCACCAGCGACGCCAGGCCGCTGTGGCGGAAGTGGACGGCGGCGCCTCCCAGGTCGGCGCGGGTCGTGGCCTGGCCCGTGATCGCCGCGACGGCCTCGGGGTCGTTGACGTAGGCGAACGCGTCGGCCGTCATCACGACGTGGTCGGCCAGCCCGAGCATCAGCGCGGGACCGCCCACGCACGGCCCGTGGACGCTCAGCACGATCGGGACCGCGCCGGATGCACGCGTCAGCGCCGCCACCACCCGCCCCCACGCGTGCAGCGACGGCAGGCCCTCCATCACGTCGGCGCCGGACGTGGCCAGCTCGCCGACGACGGGCACGCCCACGTCGAGAGCCAGCGTCACCAGACGTTCGATGACCTCACCCTCGGTCGGCCCGAGGGCTCCACGGTGCTTGCCGCCCGCCAGCCGGAACCAGGCGGTGCGCCGCCCGTCCAGCTCGGTGAGGCTGGCCGCCGCGGCCCCGTCCCGGGCGGCTGCCACCGGGACCGCGGGGGCGTCGCCGATCAATGGTTGGGTTCGGGTGGGCCCAGCACCACCGTCGCGTTGTGCCCGCCGAAGCCGAACGAGTTCGACACGATCGGCCCGGGCGCCACGGCCCGTTCGGTGCCCGACACCACGTCGATGGGCAGGTCGGGGTCGTCGCGATCGTGGTTGGCCGTCGGGGGGACGACGCCGTCGCGCAGCGCCAGCATCGACGCCACGGCCTCGACCGCGCCCGCGCCGGCGACCAGGTGGCCGATGACGCCCTTGGCGGACGTGACCGGCACGGCGCCGTCGCCGAAGATCTTGGCGATGGCCATCGCCTCGGACGCGTCGTTCAGCGGCGTCGACGTGCCGTGGGCGTTGATGTGGGCCACGTCGGACGGTTCGATGCCGGCGTCGGTCAGGGCCTGCTGCATGCAGGCCGCCGCCCCGGCACCACCGGGCGCCGGCGCGGTGATGTGGTACGCATCGGTGTTCCGGGCGTAGCCGAGAACCTCGCCGTAGATGCGGGCGCCGCGCGCCAGCGCGACGCCGAGCTCCTCGAGCATGAGGAAACCGGCGCCCTCACCCATCACGAATCCGTCGCGATCGGGGTCGAACGGGCGCGATGCGGCGGTCGGGTCGCTCACCCGTCCGGACAGGGCGCCCATGCGCCCGAAGGCCGACATGGCCAGCGGCGTGACGAGGGCCTCGGTGCCGCCCGCCAGGGCGACCTCGGCGGCGCCGTGGCGGATGAGCAGCGCCGCCTCACCGATGGCGTTCGTGCCGGCGGCGCAGGCCGTCGACACGCACAGGTTGGGGCCGGTCCAGCCGAGGCGCATGCCGACCGAGGCAACCGTGGCGTTGGCCATCATCGTCGGGACGAGGTAGGGCCCGACCCGGTCGGAGCCGCGGTCGAGCAGCACCTTCATGCCGTCTTCCATGGTCATCATCCCGCCGATGCCGTTGCCGCAGTAGACGGCGCACCGCGCCGGGTCCTGGTCGAGCTCGCCGGCGTCGGCGAACGCGTCGAGGGCGGCCGCGAAGCCCAACTGGCTGTTGCGGTCCATCCGGCGGGCCTCTTTGAAGTCGAGGTAGGGCTCGAGGTCGAACTCGGGCACCTCGCAGGCGAAGCGGAAGCTCTCGGGCAGGATCGTGGCGTCGAAGCGCCGGATCGGCCCGGCGCAGGACCGCCCCTCGCGCAACTGTGCCCAGAACGACTCGACGGTGGTTCCCGCCGGCGCCTTGACACCCAGACCCGTGACGACGACCCGGCGCCGCCCGTTGCTCACCCGCCCGCCGTCCCGCTCTCCGCCGGCGTCCCCGCCATTTCCAGCACGAGGTCGGCAGCCTGACCCACGGTCGTGATCCCTTCCAGTTTTTCCTCGGGGATCTTCACATCGAACCGGTCTTCGACCGCCATCACGAACTCGACAAGCCCGAGGCTGTCGACGTCGAGGTCCTCGTCGAAGCGGGCGTCCTCAGATACGGCGTCGGGGCTGACGCCGAGAAGCTCTGCGGCCACTTCGGCCAATCCCGTGACGACTTCCTGGCGCTCCATGCACTCTCCTCCGACGGTTCTTCGACCGCCCTGAACGAACTTTAGTGACCCATACCCAGCCCGCCGTCGACGGGTACAACGGCGCCGGTGACGTACCCGGCGGGATCAGAACACAAGAAGGATACGACGGCCGCCACCTCCTCGACAGTTCCGAACCGCCCGAGCGGCACGCGCGAGGTGATCTCGGCCTTCCAGTCGTCGCCGCGGTCGTCGGTCATCGCCGTGCCGATCGCCCCCGGCGCGACCACGTTCGCCGTCACGTTCCTCGACCCGAGCTCCCGCGCGATCGAGCGGGTCAGCCCGACCAGACCGGCCTTGCTGGCACCGTAGTTGACCTGGCCCGCCTGCCCCGACAGGCCCACGACCGAGCTGATGGCGACGATGCGGCCCCACCGGGCCCGCACCATGCCCGGCGTGGCGCGGCGGATGGCAAGGAAGGCGCCCTTCAGGTTCGTGTCGAGCACGTCGTCCCACTGCTCGTCGGACATCCGCATGATCAGCCCGTCGCGGGCGATGCCGGCCGAGATCACGAGCACCTCGACCTTGCCGAACGCGGACTCGACTTCGGCGAAGGCGGCATCGACCGCGGCGGCGTCGGTGGCGTCGGCCTTGATGCTCACGCACTCGCCGCCCACCGCCTCCACCG
The DNA here is from genome assembly GCA_050744985.1 of Acidimicrobiales bacterium. Taxonomy (GTDB): domain Bacteria; phylum Actinomycetota; class Acidimicrobiia; order Acidimicrobiales; family AC-14; genus JBOGIC01. The sequence continues at coordinate 3,868 of JBOGIC010000525.1, read as the reverse complement.
CCGCCCGGGTGTCGGCGGCGCCGGCGTCGTCGTGGCCGAACGTGATGGCAACGCGGTGACCGTCGCGGGCCAGCGCCACGGCGCACGCCCGTCCGATCCCGCGGGACCCGCCCGTGACGAGCGCGACCCGCCCTCCCACTAGACGTCCGCTGAGAGCTCGAGGTCGGCGCCACCCCAGCGCAGCAGGGCGCTGGCCCACGACATGCCCGCCCCGAAGCCGGACAGGAGCACGAGGTCGCCGGGGTGCAGGAGGCCGAAGTCGGCGGCCTCGGCGAGGGCCAGCGGGATCGACGCCGCCGACGTGTTCCCGTACCGGTCGATGTTCTTGAACGTGCGTTCCCTGGGGATGCCGAGGCGCGTGGCGGCGGCGTCGATGATGCGGAGGTTGGCCTGGTGGGGCACCATGAGCGCCACCTCGTCGGGACGCACGCCGGCCCGGTCGAGCGTGCCCGCGGCCGAGTCGACGATCGCCCGCACCGCCCGGCGGAACACTTCCTGGCCCTCCATCCGGAGGTAGTGCTGGCCGGCGGCCACGGTTTCGAGCGTGGTGGGGAGCCGGCTCCCGCCCGCTGCCTGGCTGAGCAGATGAGCGGCCGAGCCGTCACACCCGAGGTCCCAGGCCAGCAGGCCGGCGTCACGCGACGGCACCAGCACGACGGCGCCGGCCCCGTCGCCGAACAGGACGGCCGTCGAGCGGTCGCTCCAGTCGGCAATGCGCAGCAGGGTCTCCGAGCCGATGAGCAGCACGGCGTCGAGGGCGGCCGAGGCGATCATCGACGAGGCCACGACCAGGCCGTAGACGAAGCCCGAGCAGGCGGCGTCGATGTCGAAGGCCCCGCAGCGCAGGCCCAGGCCGTCCTGCACGTAGGCGGCCGTGAACGGGATCGGTTGTTCCGGCGTCACGGTGGCGACGATGCAGGCGCCGATGTCACCCGGCGTGAGGTCGGCCTGCTTCATGGCCGCCGCGCCGGCGGCGATGGCCAGCGTGGCCGTGCTCTCCCCCGGGCCGGCCACGCGCCGCTCCCGGATGCCCGTGCGCTCGACGATCCACTGGTCGCTCGTGTCGACGCGCTCGACCCAGTCCTGGTTGGTCAGCCGGCCTTCCGGCACGGCCAAGCCCCACCCCGCCACCGCGGCCCGCCGCCCCGAAGGGGCGCTGAACGCCTGGGGGCCGTTCACGCAGTGCGGAGCCAGGCCACCGGCTGGCCTTCCCGCACGCGCTCGCCGGCGTGCGCCAGCAAGCCCATGAGGAACCCCCTGAACGGGCTGAGGATGGGCGTCGAGTGGCCGACGCCGTCCACGAAGCCGATCACCTGCTCTTCGAGGACGTGGCTCTCGGACTCGGCGTCGCCGTCCGCCGGCCGGAACCGCCCCGAGGCGGGCGCCACGATCACACGCTCGGGTACAACCAGGCGCTCACCGGAACCGATCACGGGCTCCATCTTTCAGCAAACCTCCAGGGAAGTCAGAACAGGGGTGTCGGCCGGCACCGCCACGTTGCGCACGGGCACCCCCGGGAGGGTGCGCCGTGCCAGACCGGCCAGGACGTTGCCGGGGCCCACCTCGACGAGCGTGTCGGCGCCCATGCGGGACAGTGTCAGCATCGACCGGCGCCACTGCACCGGGCGAACGAGGTGGTCGGCCAACTGCTCCGGCCAGTCCGCCGGATCGGTATGGGGCTGGCCGTCGACGTTGGAGACGACCGGCGCGACCGGCGTGCGGAAGGGGGTGGAGGCGAGGACGGGCCGCAGGGCGTCGCGGGCGTCGGAGAACAGGGGCGTGTGGAAGGCCCCGCCGACCTTGAGGGGGATGACCCGGCGCACGCCGAGGTCCTTCGCCCGTGCGGCGGCGGCCTCGATGCCACCGGGGGTACCCCCCAGCACGATCTGCCCGGGGGCATTGTCGTTGGCGACCCAGACGTCAACTCCGGTGGCGCAGATCCGCTCGGCGACCTCGATGCCCGCGCCGATCAGGGCGATCATGCGGCCCGGGCGGCGGTCGGCGGCGTGCTGGGTGGCCTCGGCCCGGGCGGCGACGAGGCGTACGCCGTCCTCCACGGTGAGGGCCTGGGCCGCGACCAGGGCGGTCAACTGCCCCAGCGAGTGGCCGGCGAAGGCGACCGGCTCGATGTGATCGGCCAGTGCGTCCCACGCCATGAGCGAGTGCAGGAACACCGCCAGCTGGGCTTCGAGGGTGCGCGCCAGCTCGTCGTCCGACGCCTCGAGCAGCAGGTAGGCGAGCGGCCTCCTGCCGGCGTGGCCCGAACGCGATGACAGCGCGGCCTCGGCCCGCTCGACGATCCCCCACGAAGGCGTGGCGCGCCAAGCTTCGCCCATCCGGGCGTGCTGTGTGCCCTGTCCAGGCAGAACTATGGCTGTACCCACGATTGGTGCCTTTGGTGCCCTTCGCGCTCCGCCCCCACATGGCGCTGTGCGGTCGTTCTGACCCGACCCCCGTCGGGATGGTTACACGCCGTCCAGACCGTCGCGGAGCGAGGCGACGAACGCCGCGGCTCCCTTAGGTCCTTCCCCTTCGAGCAGCCTCCGTACCAGCGCCGATCCCACGATCACGCCGTCGGAGGCGGCCGCTGCCTCGACGGCCTGCGCCGGGCCCGAGACCCCGACCCCGAGCAGGACCGGCTTGTCGGTGCACGCCTTCAGGCGGGCGCCCATCGTGGCCGCGGATGCGCTCAGCGAGGCGCGTTCCCCCGTGACCCCGAGGACGGCGACGCCGTAGACGAACCCCTGTGACCGCTCGCAGATGACCTTCATCCGATCGTCGGGCGTCGTCGGGGCGGCCAGCAGCACCATCTCCACGCCGGCGGCGGCGGCGCCGTCCGCCCACTCCCCCAGCTCGTCGACGGGGAGGTCGGGGACGATGGCCCCGGCGATGCCGGCCTTGGCCAGGGCCTGCGCGAAATGGGCCGGACCGGGCCGAAAGATCACGTTGGCGTAGGTCATGGCCACGAGCGGCACCCCGACGTCCACGCCGGCGAGGGCGTCGAGGATCGACTCGGGCGTGGCGCCGGCGGCCAGGGCCCGGGTCGAGGCGAGCTGGATCGTCGGGCCGTCCATCACCGGATCGCTGAACGGGAGACCGATCTCGCAGGCGTCGGCGCCGGCGTCGGCCACGGCCCGCACGACATCGACCCAGTCGTCGCCCAGCCCGCCGGTCACGTAGGGGACGAGCAGCTTGCGCCCGGCGTCCCGCTGGGCCCGAAGAGCCGTTTCCAGTGGCCCTGGGCCCATCTGTGCAGGTTAGTGTCGGTGGTGGGAGCCGGTGCGGTACCGCTGTTCGAACTGCGCGAGCAGGCCGGCGACCGACGACGCCTCGGCCGCGCTGTACGCGAGGGCCTCCTTGCCGTCGGCCGTCAACTCGTACACCTTCGGGACCGGGCCGGACTCGTGCGGCGACAGCAGCGAGCGCACGAGCCCGAACTTCTCGAGCGTGCGCAGCTCCCGGTACACCGGGCTCGGGTCGGGGAAGGCGAAGCCCACGTCCCTGAGCCGCTCGCACATCTCGTAGCCATGGCTCGGGGCCTCGCGCAACAGCAGGAGGATGAACGCCGGCAAAAGGGGCCGCCGGGGGACCAGCCGTTCCTTCGCCTGGTCATCCATCGCCGCCGACCTCCCAATATATGTCGGAGGCCTAGAGTAGCCGCGCTGCTAGCAGCCGCCAGTCGCGGCGTTCAGGCCACGCAGGCCGGTCGCGGGTTGGAGCTGGCGCATGACCTGGTCGACGTCCTTGTCGCCGCGGCCGGAGAGGGTCAGCAACACCGTGCTCCCGTGGGGCAGCTCGGCGGTGCCCGCGGCCCGCAGCACCCAGGCCAGGGCATGGGCGGGCTCGAGCGCCGGGATGATCCCCTCGG
>JBOGIC010000524.1:0-5050 GCA_050744985.1 Acidimicrobiales bacterium | reverse complement strand
AGCCGCATCCCGGTGCGCGCCGTGATCTCCTGGCCGTGGTCGGTGATCAGTTGCACGAGGGCGCTGCCCACGTTGCCGCAGCCGAGCAGCCCGACGCGGATGGTCTCGCTCATGGGCTCAATTTCTCACACATCCAGGCGGACCAGATCGTCCAGCGTCTCCCGCCGCACGACGACCCGCGCCTCGCCGTCGCGCACGAACACGACCGGCGGGCGGGGCACCTTGTTGTAGTTCGACGCCATGGAGTGGCCGTAGGCGCCGGTCACCGGCGTGCACAGCACGTCGCCGGCGACCAGGGCGGCGGGAACGGCGGCGTCGCGCACCACCACGTCGCCCGACTCGCAGTGCTTGCCGACGATCGTGACGACTCGCGGCCGCTCCGCCCCCGCCGCCCGGGGCAGGAAGGCCTCGTAACCGCTGCCGTAGAGGACGGGGCGGGGATTGTCGCTCATGCCGCCGTCCACGGAGACGTAGGTGCGCACGCCGGGGATGTCCTTGACGGTGCCGACGCGGTACAGGGTCAGCCCGGCGGCGGCGGCGATGGCCCGCCCCGGCTCGGCGGTGATGCGCATCCCGATCCCCGCCGCCAGGGCGGCAGCCCGCAGGGTCTCGGCCCACTCGGTGATCGTCGGTGCCTCCTCGCCGTCGATGTAGGGCACACCCAAGCCGCCGCCCAGGCACAGCTCGTCGATGTCGAGCGGGCGCACGAAGTCGGCCATCGCCTCGACCGCCTTCTCGAACGAGCGGGCGAGGAAGATCTGGCTGCCGATGTGGGCGTGCACGCCGACGAGCTCCACCGACGACGATCGCAGGGCCCGTCCCACGGCCTCGCCGGCCTCACCGCTCGCCAGCCCGAAGCCGAACTTGGAGTCGACCTGCCCGGTCATGACGTACTCGTGGGTGTGGGCCTCCACGCCCGGTGTCACCCGCACCAGCACACGCGCCGCCCGTCCGTCCTCGGCGTGCAGGCGGTCGAGCCGGTCGAGCTCGTCGAAGGAGTCGACGACGATGCGCACGTCGAGCTCGCGGGCGCGGCGCAGCTCTTCGACCGACTTGTTGTTGCCGTGGTGGACGATGCTCGACGGCGGCACGCCCGCGTCGAGGGCCACGTGCAGCTCGCCGCCCGTCGCCACGTCGATGTGCATGCCCTCCTCGAACGCCAGCCGCGCCATCGCCCGGCACAGGAACGCCTTGCCGGCGTAGGCGACGTTCCCCGGGCCGAAGGCGGCGACCGCCTCGCGGCACCGGGCGCGGAGGTGCTCCTCGTCGTAGACGAAGACGGGCGTGCCGACCTCACGGACGAGATCGAGCAGGTCCACGCCCCCGACCGACAGGCGCCCGCGCGCGTCGACCGACGCCGTGACGGGCAGCAGGTAGGGCGCGATCGCTCCTGCGCTCACCTCACATCGACTCGGGCGCCGACACCCCGAGCAGGTCGAGCCCGATGGCGAGGCCGGTGCGGGTCGCCTCGACGAGCCACAGCCGGGCCTGGGTCAGCTCCGGGTCGACGCCATCCCCCAGCACGCGGCAGTCGTGGTAGAAGCCGTGCAGGCGGCCGGCGAGCGTCATGACCCACGTCGTGACCTTGTGGGGCGCGCGGGTGAGGCACGCGTCCAGCACGACGTCGGGTAGCTCGCTCAGGCTCCGGAGCAGGTCGAGCTCGCGCTCGTGGGTGAGCCGGCCGAGGTCGACCTCGTCGAGGGGCCGGCACACGATGCCCTGCTCGGCGGCGACGCGGGCGATGGAGGCGATCCGGGCGTGCGCGTACTGCACGTAGAAGACGGGGTTCTCCATCGAGCGGCTGACGACGCGCTCGAGGTCGAAGGTCTGCCGGGTGCTGATCGACTGCAGGAGGAACGTCAGCCGCGCCACATCGGGGCCGACCTCGTCGAGGACCTCCGCCAGCTCCACGAACGTGCCGCCGCGCTTGCCCATGCGCACCGTCTCGCCACCGCGTTGCACAGTCACGAGCTGGCCGAGCAGGACCTCGAGGTCGTCGGGGCTGTGCCCGAGCGCGGCGACGCCCGCCTTCAGCCGGGCGATGTGGCCGTGGTGGTCGGACCCCCAGATGTCGATGAGGTGCTCGAAGCCCCGTTCGAACTTGTCACGGTGATAGGCGATGTCCGACAGGAGGTACGTGGGCTCCCCGCCCGTCTTGACGAGCACCTCGTCCTTGTCCTGGCCGAGGTCGGTCGCCCGCAACCACATCGCCCCATCCGCCTCGTAGACGACACCCCGCCCCCGCAGGTCGTCCAGCGCCGCCTCGATGGCCCCGTTGGCGACCATCGACCGCTCGCTGAACCACGTGTCGAACGAGACGTTCATCCGTTCGAGGGTGCCGGCCAGGTCGCGCATGACCCGCTCGTAGCCCCATGCCGCGGGGTCCGCACCCTCGGGCATCTCGGACGCCCAGTCGACGATGTACTGGCCCCGGTAGCCGCCCTCCGGGACCTCCCGGCCCGCCTGCCGCGCCGCCAGCGAGGCCACGAACATGTCGATCTGGTTGCCGCGGTCGTTGATGTAGTACTCCCGGTGGACGTCGTAGCCGCACCGGGAGAGCACCCGGCACACCGAGTCTCCGTACGCAGCCCAGCGGCCGGCACCGACGTGCAGGGGACCGGTCGGGTTGGCGCTCACGAACTCGACGTTCACCCTTTGCCCGGCCCCGACGTCGTGGCGGCCGTACCGCTCGGTGCCCTCGGCGACCACCCGGCGGAGGACGTCGTGGAGCCACCCGTCGTCGAGCCAGAAGTTGAGGAATCCCGGCGGGACGACCTCCACGCGTGTCACGTGCGGGGGCGGAGCCACGGCCAGCTGGTCGCGCACGGCGCCCGCCAGGTCGAGGGGCCGGCGCCCGGCGGCCTTGGCGGTGGCCAGCGCCACCGTCGACGACCAGTCGCCGTGATCGCGCTTGTCCGGCTGGGCGAGGGGGATCGTGGACGGCACGGGGTCGACGCCGACGGTGGCGAGGGCGTCGCGAAGGGCGGCTTCGAGTGCTTCTTTGACCATTGGGGGAGGCCTCTGGGGGATTTACCGGCGGGCCCGGGCCAGCACCGCATTCACCCGGTCGATGAGCTCGAACGGGTCGAACGGCTTGGTGATGTAATCGTCCGCGCCCGCCTCCAGCCCCGCTTCCACCTCGAGCGACTGGGCCTTGGCGGACAGAAGGATGATCGGCACCGCCCGGGTCGCCGGGTCGGCCCGCAAGCGCTTCACCAGTCCCAACCCGTCGAGGCGCGGCATCATGATGTCGGACAGCACCACGTCGGGCCGCTCGGACTTGGCTTGCTCGAACCCCTCGACCCCGTCGCCGGCGACGACGATCTCGAACCCCTCGATCTCGAAGTTGACGCGCAGCAACTCCAGGATGACCGGGTCGTCGTCGATCACCAGCACGCGGGGCATCGCGAACCCATGCTACCGCCGGCCGCCCCGGGCCCCGCTGGGAGTACGATGAGGCCCTGGCCCTCGTAGCTCAGGGGATAGAGCACCGGCCTCCGGAGCCGGGTGCGTAGGTTCGAATCCTACCGAGGGCGCAGACCAGACCTCCGCAACTTCCTCCTCGGTTCCTGGGGTTGCTGCCAGCGTCGCCTCGATTTCGAGCACGCGACGTTCCGGCCGGTACGTGACCTGAAGGTCGAGGCTCTCGTCGGGTTCCCGGAGGGCGGGCCGGGGCAGGGCGTCGAGCTCCGCTCGGGTGAGGATGGGTTTGGTATCGAGGACCTCGGCGACCTCTTCACAGCTCGGTGCTGCCGATGCCACCTGATCACAGAGTCGCACCAGCGCCTTGCTGCTCTCCCCCACGAAGGCCTCGAGCTCGCCGATGCGCTCGAGTGGCGAGCAGTCCGACGCGATGAGGCTGGGTTCGAGGAGCCGTGGAGCCGTGACCCCTGACCTTCCGTGACCAGCGAGCATCAGTCGCAGATCGGGGTCCGATGTCATACGCCCGTGTTACAACGGATCCGATGCTCCGCCGCACGGCCACGACGCTCGCATGACCGCCGACATCGGGGGCGGCGACGCGCTTCTCGGCTGTGACGCGCCCCGAAATGGTGGTCGCATCGTCGTCGGGGACGCCGCTCCCGGCACCCGGAGCAGGTGCCCGGCGGATGGGGTCCAGCGACTTGGCGTTGGCCACACCTGCCCGGCTGCATCGCTGTTCGCTGACCGAGACAGTGCCGGCGGGAGCATCACCCCTCTGCGAGACCGCATGTGCGACGTTGGATTCATGGGTCAGCGAGAAGTCGTCCGTCGACCTGGTGGCGTCTGGCGCGGGGATGTCACTGGCGCGCTAGCATGCGAACGCATGTTCGTCTACAATATCCCCAGCATCTTCCCCTGGCTGCACACAGAACCCACCCCATACCCTCGGGGTCGTGCGGATGACGCTTTCATTCGATACTGGCCTCGACGCGTCAACTCCACGCACGGGACTGCTGATGGACGACAAGCGGGAGCTTGAGGAGACCGTTATCGCCGTGGCGCAGGCGCATGGCCTGGACATATCGGCCATGGGCGAGGTGGCTCGGCGCAGCGAGCGGGAGTTGTCCGACTTCAGGCGACAGCTCCGTCTCGACGACGCCACTTTCCGTCAGATCGGTGTCGTGCTGACAGGCTCTTTCGCTCGGCGGGAGGTCACGGACACGTCGGACTGCGATTTCCTCGTGCTGGTCGACGGCCTGGTGCCCCACGGCCTCATTACGAGAGCGATCCAGCAGGTGAACGATCTCGCTCGGGAGAAGCGCTACGGCGATGTTGGTTCGCAAGGCGTCTTCGGTGACTTCGCCATCGGTACCGAGCTGATGGCGCGCATCGGCCTCGACGCGGACACGAACGTCAACACCACCCGACGACTCCTTATGTTGTTCGAATCCGTCTCGGTGTTCAACGACGAGGTGCGGGAGCGGCTCATCCGCCAGCTCCTGGAGCGGTACTGCACAGACTACGACCCTCGCTCCAGTCGCTCGAACATCGACCGCGTCAACGTGCCACGGTTCCTGCTGAATGACCTGGTCCGGTACTGGCGCACAATGGCGGTCGACTTCGGGGC
>JBOGIC010000523.1:0-4625 GCA_050744985.1 Acidimicrobiales bacterium | reverse complement strand
CGCTCATCTCGTTGCTCTTCCCCCACCTGTCGGTGTTCACCCAGCCGCTGTCGGGCGAGTTCGCGGGCCGGCGCGAGGTGCTCGAGCCGATCACGTTCGAACCGGGCTACGGCGTCGACCTCGCCCTTCTGATCGACGTCGTCGACCGGATCGGCCTCGATCGGGTGGCCCAGGTCGACCTCGGCGTGCGGGTGCACCGCAACCGGTCGCTGGCCGAGCTGCAACCGCAGGCGGAGGCCATCATTGCCGCCGCCATGGCCCGCGCTCGCGCATGACGGCCTGCGTGGCCCGAACGCCATGACGGCCTGCGTGGCCCGAACGCCATGACGGCCTGCGTGGCCCGAACGCCATGACCGCCTGCGTGGCCCGAACGCCATGACGGCCTGCGTGGCCCGAACGCCATGACAGTCCTGTATGTCGACGTCGACGGCACCCTCGTCGGTCCTGGCGGCATCCTGTTCTGGGACGGCTCCACCCGCGTGGCCGAGTCGCTGGTACGCGCCGCGCGCGCCGGGATCACCGTGGTGCCCGTCACGGGGCGGGGTCGCATCCAGGTGTTCGAGCTGTGCCGGCTGCTGGGCCTGCGCCGCGGCATCGCCGAGCTGGGCTGCGTACACGTCGAGGGCAAGGAGGTGCGCTACGAGCTGGGTGACTTCCCGTTCAGGGGCGAGACCCCGGTGGAGGCGATGCTGGCCCGCGGCGCCGTCGCCGCGGCGTGCAATCAGCTCGGTCTCGCGCCGTTCGAGCCGTGGAACGAGGGCCGCGTCGCCACCTACCTCATGCGTGGGGCGATCGACGTCGAGGCGGGCAACGCCGAGCTGGCCCGGCTCGGCTTCGGCTGGTGCCAGCTCCTCGACAACGGCCTCGCCTACCACCTCGCCCCGGCGGGGACGGGTAAGCCGGCGGGCGTACGGGCCGATCGTGAGCACCACGGCCTCGCCCGGGAGGACACGGCCTTTGTCGGCGACTCGGTGAGCGACGTGGCGTGTGCCGCCGAGGTCGGGCGGGCGTGGCTCGTGGCCAACGCCGATCCCTCCATCACGACCAATGCGTTCGGGCACGCAGCCGGCGGTGCGTCCGGGCACGCAGCCGGCATCGAGCGCACCAAGGGGCGCTACGGCGACGGCGTGGCCGAGGTCGTCGACCATCTTCTCGGTCTCATCTAGCGTAAGGCATCGTCGCAGAGGCAACACCGCTCGTGGTCGTCTCGAACCGCGGCCCGCTGTCGTTCGTCCGCGACGATGACGGCCAGCTCGTGGCCCGTCGCGGCGCCGGCGGGCTCGTGTCCAGCCTCGGGCCGCTGGTCCGCGATCACCAGGCGATGTGGATGGCGGCCGCCATCTCCGAGGAAGACCGTGAGGCCGCCGCCGAGGGCGTCATCGAAGCCGAGGGGTTCCGCGTTCGCACCCTCGCCGTCGACCTCGACGCCTACCGGATGTTCTACGACGTCATCGCCAACGCCACGCTGTGGTTCCTCCACCACGACCTCTACGACCTCTCACGCCGGCCGCGCCTCGACCGGCGCTGGCGCGAGGCCTGGGACGCCTACCGGGAGGTCAACCACACCTTCGCCCGGGCCATCATCGAGGAGGCGCCCGACCAGGCGACCGTGCTCGTGCAGGACTACCACCTGGCGCTGGTGGGCACCTGGCTGGCCCAGAAACGTCGGGACCTGCGGGCGGTCCATTTCAGCCACATCCCCTTCTGCCACCCCGCCGCGCTCCGGGTACTGCCCACCGACGTCGCCGAAGAGCTGCTGGTCGGCATGAGCAGCCACCAGTCGTGCGGCTTCCACGCCCGCCGCTGGGCGGACCACTTCGCCGCGTGCTGCCGCGAGGTGCTCGGGTTCGAGCCCGCCACGTTCGTGTCGCCGCTCTCACCCGACCACGAGGACATCCGCGAGATGGCGGACTCCGAGGAGTGCGAACGGCAGCTGGCCGAGCTGGAGCGCGAGATCGGCGACCGCCAGCTGATCCTGCGGGTCGACCGGGTGGAGCTGTCCAAGAACCTGTTGCGCGGCTTTTGGGCCTTCGACGAGCTGTTGCAGACCCAACCCGAGCTGCGCGACCAGGTGGTGTTCGCCGCGCTCGTGTACCCGTCGCGCGAGGCGCTCCCCGACTACCTCGCCTACCGCCAGGAGGTCGAGTCCCTCGCCCAACTGGTGAACGACCGCTGGGCGACGGCCGATTGGACACCCGTGCTGCTCGACACGTCCGACAACTTCCCCCGCTCGGTCGCGGCGCTGCGCCGCTACGACGTGCTGCTGGTGAATCCCGTCCGCGACGGTCTGAACCTCGTGGCCAAGGAAGGTGCGCTGCTCAACGAGAACGACGGCGTGATCGTGCTGAGCCGGGAGGCGGGGGCGTGGGAGGAGATGAGCGACGGCGCGCTGACCGTCAACCCCTTCGACGTGGCCGGCACGGCGGAGGCGCTGGCGGCGGCGCTGGCGATGCCCCGGGAGGATCGGGCCAAGCTGGCGGCGACGGCCCGGGAGTTGGCCGGCCGTCGCCGGCCCCGCGACTGGCTCAACGACCAGCTGCGCGCCGCACGCTCCTCAGGCGACCCCGTCCCGTAGGGCGCTCAGGATCCGGAGGACACCCTCGGGCCCCTCCACCGTGACGTCGGCCCGGGCGATGAGCTCGTCGGGGGACTCCTCGGTGTGGACACCGACCCGGACGGTCGCGGCCCCGGCGGCGGCCAGCCGGTCGAGGGCGTCGAAGGCATCGAGGTCGCCGTGGTCGTCGCCGAAGAAGCAGGCGGCACCCAGGTCTCGGGCCAGGCGCTCGAGTACGGCGCCCTTGCCGTGCGGCATGGGCGGTCGCAGCTCGTAGGACATGCGCGCCGGGTGCACGACGAGGCCCGTCTCGTCCGCCGTGCGGCGAGCCCACTCCTCCGTCACGGCGGCGTGCTCCGGCGCGGTGCGGAAGTGAAGGGTGAGCGTGATCCCCTTGTCCTCGACGTTGACCCGGTCGCCGAGGTCGTGCCGAGCCCGGCCGACGGTGTCGGCGACGGCGGCCCGCCACTGCTCCGCCTCGGGAACGGGCACGATCCGGTCGTCCTCGGCGTGCTCCATACCGTAGAGGCCCCACAGCGAGAGGCCCGCGCCCCCGAGGTGGCCCAGCAGGTACCGCGCCGGTCGCCCCGAGATGACGGCGACCCGACCCATGGGGGCGGCGAGGGCCTCGAGGACGGCACGGGCACCGTCGAGGGGGCGCGCCGCCGCGGGGTCGTCGACGATCGGGGCGAGGGTCCCGTCGAAGTCGGTGAAGATCCCGGACCGGCTCGGCTCGGCCAGCAGCGGCGCGAACGCCGCCGGCACGGTCAAGTCCCGGCGCGTCGGGTCGTGGTGGTCGTCTCGCCCGGCAGTTGGAGGTCGTTGCCGATCAGCACCAGGATGTCGGCACCACGCGTGTCACCGACCGGGGGGTCGCTCTCCAACGGCCGCACGGCGCTGGCGGGGAGCTGCAGCAACTGGGCGACCACACGGGCCTCGGGCTCGAAGTCCTGCTTGAACTCGACCTGGCTGTTCTCGATCGGTCGGGTGGCGTCGGTCGGCGCCAGCACGTTGTAGCCGTTCTGGCGCAGGAACTCGGTCGTCTTGCCGGCCAGGCCGGACGTGGAGGTGCCGTTGGCGGCGATCACCTTCACGTCGGCCGGCGAGCGCAGAGGGCGGGCCGACGTCGGAGGGATCACCGACACCGTCGGCGAGCGGTCGGTCGTGCCCGGGCCGCTGCCCACGTCGATGCTGGGGTCGAAGGCCACCCCGCCCGTGTCGAAGGCGCGCAGGAGGACGATCCCCAGGAGGACGGCGGCGCCGACGACCAGGATGGCGCGGGCGCCCGTGCCGCCCGAGCTGGCCTCGGGGTGTTCGGCGCTACCCACGGGGTCGTCCCCCGCCCGATGTCACCGCCGCGGCTGTACCGCCGGGCGGCCCTCGATGCGGGCGCGCCGCCGCCGGGCCTGCAACCGGCGGATCCGGCGGACCACGAGGGGGTCGTAGCGGTCAGCCTCGGGCGTGCTCACCAACGCTCCGAGCAGCTGGTAGTAACGGGCCGGTGAGAGCTGGAACCGCTCACGGATGGCCGCCGTCTTGGGTTCCGGCGCATGCCACCACGACCGCTCGAAATCGAGGATGGCGCGGTCGCGGTCGCTGAGGGCCATTGCCAGGCAGGTTGCCCGCATCGCAAGGCAAGTTCAAGCATCCCAATCAGTTCGTTAGCCTGTCACATCGACGCGGGCAGGTGTCCGCAGGCCGGTGTGGCGCAGTCTGGTAGCGCAGGCGACTTGTAATCGCCAGGCCGTCGGTTCGAATCCGACCACCGGCTCCGGGCTGACCTGCGGCGACGGCGCGATCGAGGAGCGCCGCAGGATCGACGACTTCACCCGCCAATTCGGGATGGTGCGCGGCGTGCGGCGACCGGCTAATGGAGCCGCAGCCCGTAGCGGTCCGCGACCGCCTTGAGCTCCGGCGTCGTGAGCGTCAGCGGCGTGTCTCGAGGTAATTGTTTACCGGGGTAGGTCGCGCGGAGCGTGAGAATCCACCACTGTCCGCGCGCGATGCGTTAGACCGTGCGGCGTGGAGGCGGAGGCTCGGATCACGGCGCTCGAGGCGAGGCTTGGCGAGC
>JBOGIC010000522.1:0-6104 GCA_050744985.1 Acidimicrobiales bacterium | reverse complement strand
GACCTCCTCGCGGCTGAGGTCAGCCTGGCTGAGCGCTTCGTCGGGATCCACGGCGGCGGGGGCGCGGGGGCCGGGTCCAGTCCATGGGCGGGTCGGCGATGCGGCGGAACGCCCGGCACTCGATGGGCCGGCAGCCCACCTCGAGGCGCTCCGGTGGCGGCGTGCGCCACAGGAGCTGCCGACGCCGGTCCGTGGGCCGGGGAGGGGGCGACAGCGGCCGCCCGGCTCGGTGGGGGTCGGTGCGAAGCCAGGCGCGCAGGAGCGCGGCCACCCGGGCCGACACGGTCTGCCAGCTCTCCCCCATCCGGACGCTGGTCCCGTCGCCGTCGATCGGCGGCGACCACGACGACCCGGGAAGGCCGGCGAGGACGCCCGCGGCCGCCTGCGCGGGCGAGACGAGCCGGCTGAGCTGGTCGAGGCGGTCGGCGGTGAGCAGGGAGTCGAACTCGACGCCCCGGACGCCGGCGCTCGCCTCGACCCGGATGTCGTAGCCCCGCAGGATCCCGGCCGCCCGGAGGGCATGGGCCGCCAGCGGGACGGCGCCGAGGTCGGGCGTGCGGGCCAGCGCGTCGCGAAAGGCGCGGTCCACGTGCTCCTGCTCGAGGAGGCGGTCGACGGGTAGGGCGTCGAAGGCGGCCACCAGGCACTCGTCGTAGATCGACCGGGCGCGCGCCGCGTGGGTGGGCTCGAGCAGCCGGGCGCTGGCGGCGGGCAGGGCCGGGAACCCAACGTCGGGCAGCACGGCGCCGACGGGCGGCTGCACCGGGTGAGCCGCAGGGTCGACCCGCAGCCAGGCCCCGCCACTGACGTGACGCACGTCGGCGAGCTCCGCCCGCCAGCGCTGCGGCTCAGCCGACACGAACACGACGTCGAAGCCGACCCGGTCGCCGAGCCCGCACAGCGCCCCCCACACGTCGGCGCCGAGCCCGTCGGAACCGGTGACGTACAGGGTCCGCACGGCGTGGGCCGCCAGCCACAGCTCGACAAGCTCGAGGCCCAGGCGTCGTCGCCGGGTCAGCGCCTCGGTCTTGCCAACCGCGCCCAGCAGCTCGACGGCGAGAGCCTCGAGCGACCGTGCCCCGGGCAGCGCCCGGCACACCGCCACGCCCTCGTAGGTCCCGAACGGCGCGGCCAGCGCCTCGAGCAGGCGGGGGAAGTCCCGCACGACGGCGTGGTACCGGGGCTCAGGGCGCGTCATTGGCCCCGCCGAGGAGGGTGAAGGCGTTGCTGGCGGCCTCCTTCGTGAGCCGGCCGCGCTCGCCCACGACATCGAGGGCCGTGCGCGTGAAGGCGGCCCAGTTCCGGAAGAGGCCGTGTCCGCAGTGGTGGTCGACTTACGCGGCCTTCGGCATAGTTGGACTTATGCCGACCCCGCGCTTATGCCGACTCGCGGTGCGCGTGAACGTCGTTCCCGTTGTGCTGGGGGCGTTGTCGGGGTGGGCGTGGTGAAGAGGTCGGCATAATCCCGGAGCGGTGAAGTCTCCTCACCGCGGCAGGGCGCCGTGGTGGAAGGAGACGACATGGTTGCCTGGGACCGGCGGGGCGGCCCGCTTGCGGCGCTTGCCGACGGGTATCGGGGAGAGCTGGCACGGCTGGGATTCACGCCGAACTCGGTCGTGATCCACCTGGTGTTGATGGGCCAGCTCGACAGGTGGATGAGTGGCGCCGGGGTCGCGGCTGGCGAGCTGAGCCCAGCGATGGTCGAAGAGTTCCTCGACAGTCGTCGGGCGGGCGGACAGCGACGTGTCCCGAGCGCCCGGGTACTGGATCCGCTGCTCGCCTACATGCGGAGGATCGGTGTGCTGGGTGCCGCGCCGAGTCCCGTCATGACGCCGTTGGAAGTGCTGCTCGGCCGCTATGCGAAGCATCTGGTTGGCGACCGCGGGCTTGCGTGGTCGACGGTCGAGGGCCGGGTCGGTGTTGCCCGCCAGTTCCTTTCCGAGCGTGCGTCGGCGACCGGGGACGGGACCGGTGTCGTCGGCTTGAGCGCGGAGGCGGTCACAGGGTTCTTGTTGCGCGAGTGCGAGCGGCTCGCCGTCGGCTCGGCCAAGAACCGCGTCACCTCTCTCCGCTCGCTGCTGCGCTTCTTGCAGCTCGACGGGCTCGTGAGCACCGACCTCGCGTCCGCGGTTCCGCCTGTCGCCGGCTGGCGGGACACGAGCTTGCCGTCCATGTCGGCCGCCGTTGATGCGTCGGCGCTGGCGGCGGCTTGTGACCCGTCGCGGCCAGCCGGGCGACGCGACCGAGCGGTGCTGCTGCTGTTGGGCCGGCTTGGCCTGCGGGCAGGCGAGGTCACGCGCCTGGAACTGGACCACCTGGACTGGCGGGCCGGGGAGCTGCATGTTCGGGGCAAGGGCGGCGGGGAGGCCCGACTGCCCCTGCCCATCGACGTCGGCGACGCGATCGCCGCCTACCTGCGTGACGGCCGTCCGAGGACGGAGTCCCGAGCCGTGTTCCTGAGGCTGTTGGCGCCTACCGGGCCGCTGACCTCATGCGGCGTGTGGAACATCGTGGCCCGTGCCGCCGAACGGGCCGGCCAGGGCCGAGTTGGGCCCCACCGACTGCGCCACGCCTTGGCTGTCGCCATGCTGGCCCGGGGCGCGGCGTTGCCCGAGATCGGGCAGGTGCTCCGGCATCGGGATCTGGCCACCACGGCGGTGTATGCCAAGGTCGACCTCGCTGCCCTCAGCGAGGTCGCGAGGCCCTGGCCGGGAGCTGCCCGATGAGCGCGCTCGCCGACCACGCGGACGAGTACCTGCGGCTCCGACGCGCGCTCGGCCACAAGCTGGAGGACGCCCACCGCGTCCTGCCTCGTTTCGTCGCCTACCTCGACGCCGTCGGCGCCCAGACCGTCACGATCGACACCGCCTTGGCGTGGGCGCGGGTTCCCGACGCCGACCCGGCCAGCTCGGTGTGGATGCGTCGGATGGCTGTCGCTCGCGGCTTCGCTCGCCACATGGCGGGGGTCGATGCGAGCACCGAGGTCCCGCCGCTCGGCCTGGTCACCTTCCGTCAACGTCGGCCTTCGCCGTTCATCTACTCCAATGCCGACGTCGCCGCGCTGATGGCCCAGGCTCGAACGTCGATCCCGACTCCGCTGCGAGCAGCGACGATAGAGACGTTGATCGGGCTGCTCGCAGCGACCGGGATGCGGGTCGGCGAGGCGATCCGGCTGGAGCGGCCCGACCTGATATGGGCCGAGGCTGTGATCGTCGTTCGCGACTCGAAGTTCGGGAAGTCGCGGATGGTGCCGCTGCATGAGACCACCATCGCCGCGCTGACTGCCTACGCCGAGCAGCGAGACCGGTTACGACCGCATCCGACCAGCCTCACGTTCTTCGTGTCCACGGCGGGCACCGCGGTCTTCTACACCGATGTCTGCCGCACCTTCCGCAAGCTCGTCCACGCGACGGGGGTTGGGGCGGGGGCGCCATGCCGCCCGACGATCCATGGCCTCCGCCACTCCTTCGCGGTCCAGACGCTCCTCGACTGGTACCGGGACGGCCATGACGTGCAGGCCCGGCTCCCTCGGCTGGCCACCTTCCTCGGGCACCGGGACCCGATATCTACCTACTGGTACTTGTCGGGCGTGCCGGAGCTGCTCTCGTTGGCCGCGGTCCGGCTCGAAGCGAGCGAGGGGCAGCAGCCGTGAGCGCGCTCGCGCCGAGCCTGCAGGCGTTCTTCACCGATCGCCTCGCCCGACAGCGCCAGGCCAGCCCGCGCACGATTGCCTCCTACCGCGACACGTTCCGGCTCCTCGTCACATTCGTCGAGCGCGAGACCGGCACGACACCGAGCCGGCTCGACATCGAGGACCTCAACGCCAAGGTCATCCTCGCCTTCCTCGACCACCTCGAGGTCGAACGGCGGAACACGCCCAGGACCCGCAACGCCCGGCTCGGCGCCATCCGCTCCTTCTTCCGTTACGCCTCGCTGCGCCATCCCGAGCACGCCGAGACCATCCAGCAGGTGCTCGCCATCCCCCAGAAGCGATTCGCGAAGCCGACCGTGTCGTTCCTCACCCGAACCGAGCTGGACGCGCTCCTCGCCGCGCCCGACCTCGCGACCTGGGAGGGTCGCCGGGACCGGGCACTCGTCCTCCTCGGCGCGCAGGCCGGTCTGCGGGTCTCCGAGCTGGTCGGTCTCAACTGCTGTGACGTGTGCCTCGGCAACGGCGCCCACGTCCGGTGCGAAGGCAAGGGAAGGAGGGAACGCGCCGTCCCCATCACCGCCACCACCGAGGCGGTGCTGCGGGAGTGGACTCGTGAGCGCGGCGGACTGCCAGCGGACCCGTTGTTCCCGACGCGCACGGGACGGCGCCTCAGCAGGGACGCCGTCGAGCGGCGGTTGAGCAACCACGCCGCGATCGCCGCTCAACGGTGCCCCTCGCTGATCGGCAAACGAATCACCCCGCATGTCCTGCGACACACCGCCGCGATGTCCCTGCTCCACGCCGGCGTCGACACGTCCGTGATCGCCCTGTGGCTCGGGCACGCGGACCTCCGCGCCACGAACGCCTATCTCCAGGCGGATATGACGATCAAGGAACGGGCGCTCGCCCTCACCACCCCAGCCGACGTTCGCCCAGGACGCTACCGGCCGCCGGACCCTCTCCTCGCCTTCCTGGAGAGCCTGTGATTATGCCGACCTCCCCGGCCCGTTCGCCGCCAGAATCGTCGACGACACAGGGGCTTTCGCTCATCACGCGCACCGCGAGTCGGCATAAGCGCGGGGTCGGCATAAGTCGACGAACGACAGCAGCTCGGGGTCGGCGTCGGCGTAGAGGGGGTGGAAGCGCGGCATCCACGCCAGGACCTGCTCGGGGCGCAGGCGCCGGCAGTGGACCCGGCGGTAGACGCGACTGCGCAGCATCGGGTCGGCGGCCAGCACGCCCCAGGCCTGGTCTCCTCCGACCAGCAGCATCGGCGAGCGGCAGGCCGATCCGCCCAGCCCGCGCTCGGCCGGGTCGTGGAGGTAGCGCAGGAACTCGAAGCACTCGCGGTTCAGGCGCTGCGCCTCGTCCACGACGATCAGGGCCGGCTCGGCGTCCAGGCGGGCCCGCAGCAGCCGGGTCAGGCTCTTCTGGTCGGACCGGCCGGGGTCGAAGTCGAACAGGCGGGCGCACAGCTCCTGGGCGATGCCGCGCATCGTGGGCCGCGACGCGAAGGCCAAGAAGACGGCGCGATGGCCGGTGGCGGCGACCGCGTCCTCCACGGCGAAGGTCTTGCCGGCGCCGGCCTGGCCGTGCACGACGCCCATGGCGCCGGTGCTGACGACATCGGCAACGGCACGCTCGCACAGCGCGTAGTCCTCGGTGCGAACCGCCCTCGCGTCGAGGTCGAGGAAGTGCCGGCCCATCAGTCGGTGACCAGCCCCAGCAGCGAGACCGAGCGGGGGCGGACGGAGCCGGCGGCATCCGCCTCGGTGACGACCGTGGTCGGCTCGGCGTCGGCGGTGGCCGTCGCCGGTGAGAGGCCGTAACGAGCCAGGCGGGCCGCCTTGCGCCGCAGCCGGTCCGCCTCGGCCTTCTGGCGCCGCCGCTCGGCCAGGACC
This sequence comes from Acidimicrobiales bacterium, assembly GCA_050744985.1. Lineage (GTDB taxonomy): Bacteria > Actinomycetota > Acidimicrobiia > Acidimicrobiales > AC-14 > JBOGIC01. The sequence continues at coordinate 551 of JBOGIC010000522.1, read as the reverse complement.
TCCTCCCGCTGGGCGGCCGACAGCGCGCCCTGCGGGTAGGCCGTGCAGAGCCACTCGCCGTCCAGCAGGACCTCGACCTTGCGAGGGTCGTGAGGCCAGTGGAGCACCTCCACCTCCTCGCCCCTGCGGCCGGTCAGCTCCGCCGCCGTGAAGTACAGCCCGTCGAGGCGCACCCCTTCGCGCTGCACCGTGCGGCGCTTGTCGGCCAGCATCATCCAGCGGAGCCGCTGCTCGGGGACGGTGCGTACGGGCGTGGCATCGCGCTGCCAGGCGTCCGAGAGGGCGCAGCCGAGCACGGGGTGGAGGTGGGAGCGGTTCCACGCCGCGATCCCGGTTCGCAGGAGCTCGACGAAGTCGCCGAAGCTGATGAGCTCGGGGCGGGCGGCCCGGGTCTCGGGGCCGGCGCCGAGGTAGCCGGGCAGGGGCGGCAGCAGCGCCCGTTCGATCCCTTTGGCACCCGCCTCGACCTTCCCCTTGCGGAACGGCGAGTCGCCAGGGGCGGGGTCGAGCACGACCCCGAGACGGCCACAAGCGGCGCGCAGCGCGTCGCA
>JBOGIC010000521.1:0-10959 GCA_050744985.1 Acidimicrobiales bacterium | reverse complement strand
CGGCTGCAGGGTACGGCGCTGTTCATCCAGCTCATCAGCGCCCACTACCTGCAGAGCCCGTTCTGCATGTGCGAGCTGGGTGCGCAGTGGGCGCTCGAGACCGACAGCTTCCCGCTGCTGGTGCCGCCGGTCGGCCCGAAGCAACTCGAGGGCGTGCTCGGCAATGTCCACGCCCACCAGATCACCGATGCCGCCGGCCTGGACGACCTCGTCGACCGCGTGCGGGTCAACCTCGGGATCGCCTCGTCGACCGCCCAGTGGAACCGCCAACGCCAGCAGTTCCTGAGCGACCTGCCGGCCCTGCTGGCGCCCTCGGAGGCAGAGGTGGAAGTCGAGGCGGCCGCCGCGGGTGGCCGGACGGGCGTCCGGGCATACGGCGACTTCGAAGCCGCCCGGGGCCGGATCGTGGCGGCGTGCAAGCGCGCCCGGGAGGTCCGGGTGCTCGCCAACCGGGGCGACGCCTACTTCGGCAGTGACAACGCCGTCATCCGTACCGACGAGCTGCGGGACTACGCCGGCCTCGAGCAGCTCCGCTTCCTCCTTATGGACCCGAAGTCGCCCTGGATCATCGAGGAACGCATCAAAGCGCGGGGCTACGCCTCGGCCGACGCCTACCGGCAGCGCCTGGAGCGCATCCACCACAGCCTGACCGACGAGATGGAACTGCTCCTCGCGACCAGGCCGCACATCGCCCACGAGATGCGCCTGCACCAGGCGCCGCCCGCGTTCCGTCTCGTGCTCACCGGCGAGGTCGCGTTCGCCTCGAGCTACGGCGACTATGCGGTGCACGGATCGCAGATTCGCGACCAGCCCGTCTACGAGTTCGCCAACTCGCCGGGCTCGTTGTACTCGGCGTTCTCCATCCACTTCGCGACCCTGTGGGACGGCGGACGTGCCCTCGGCTGACGATGACGAGACGGCCGTCTCCGCCGGGGGCATCGTCGTCGCCGAGGTCGACGGCACGGCCTATGTCGCCCTGGCCATGCGCCCCGACGGCCTGTGGGTGCTGCCCAAGGGCGGGGTCGAGGACCGGGACGCCGACATGGAGGCGACGGCCGTGCGTGAGGTGACCGAGGAGCTCGGCCTGGCCGCCGACCGCCTCCGGGTCGGCCGCGCCCTCGAGCCGTACGTCGAACGCACCGAGCGCGACGGGCCGGGCGACTATCCCGAGGAGAAGGTCGTGCGCCTGTACCTGATGCGGTGCCCGGGGGACGCGCTGCCCGACCTGGCGCCGGACCGCGCCCACAGCCGCGCCGGTTGGTGGAGCCTCGCGGCGCCGCTGCCCATGCTGCGCTACCGGGAACAGCGGCTCCTCCTGGAGCGGGTCGCCGCCGAGGACCTCGGTCTGGTGCTGACCTTCGAGTGAGCCCGCCGGAGCGGGCGTCAGTAGTAGAGCTTCTCCGGCATGGCCGCGTAGTAGCGGCGGGTGCGCACCTGGTGCAGGAAGGCGATGACGCCGCCGGCGAACAGCGACAGCGCGACCGCGCCGAAGAGCACCATCAGCACCATGATGCCGGTCGAGCCGGCGTCGGCGTTGGCGCCGATGAAGTCGTTGACCGTCGGCGGGATGGGCGCCAACTCGCCCTTGGCCAGCACCCGGAACGCGGCGCGCGCGGGCGTGCCCGCCTCGTCGACGTACGTCGCCGGCGGGCCTTCGGGCCGGTCGGGGCTCATGATCGGGCGGCGCTGCGTGGCGATGATGATCAGGTTGCCAGGCTCGGTCTGGGGCACGGTGAACGTCGCCGAGATCGTGCCCGTGCGGTCGGGCGTGGCGGTGGCTATGACCTCGCCGTCACTCGACTTCCAGCGCACGGTCACGGGGGTGGCCGCGGCGCCGCTGCTGGCGCGCGGCACCGGGAACGACGTTCCGACCAGCGTGATGCGGTCGCCGACATGGCCGTTGTTGCTGCTCAGGGAAATCGTGGCGAGGTTGGTGCAGGCGAAAGCGGTGGCGCCGAGCACCGCGAGCGCGACGAAGCCCGTGACCGTCATCCCGACGGCCACTCCACCCTTGACCCGTCGACGCGAACTCTTGCTCAATCCACCTCTCGCGGGCAGTGTGACATCAGCCATGCATCCTGGCAATGGTCGGCGCCGCCCGTTCACGCGACTGTTGCACGCCGGCGGGTAGAACACCGGTCGTGAGCATGCGGGACTCGTTCCGTGCCGGGTACATCCCGTCGCTCGCGGGCCGGTACTTCAACGGCGTCCAGTTGCTGACCGAGGCGTCCCGCGGCGCCGGCGTCGATCTGGCCCGCGTGATCGGCACCGAGCGCGAGGCCGTCGTGGGCCGCCGCGACGAGGCGTTCGCCTTGCTCGACGAGGCGGACCGGCTCCAACGCGCCGTGGGCGTCGTTCCGCTCGAGCGCGCCGAGGGTGCGGCCGGCTACGCCGAGTGGTCCGAGGGGGTGTTCGCGACGGTCGGCGCCGCGCTCGGCCCCGGTTCGCCCGAGGCGGTGGCGCACCTGCTCGGGTATGTGCTGGGCGAGGCCGTGGCGACCCTTGACGCCATCGCCATCCTCAGCCGGCTGCGGGCCGTGACCCCCGACCACATGAGGATGCGCGTCCAAGGTGACTCGCTCGAGCGCGAACGCCAGACGGCCGAGCGCCGCCTGGGCCGACTCGCCGCCCACGACCTGCTGCCGGAGGAGGTCCGCACCGCCGCCGCCCTCGCCGCCCACCGGGTCTTCGAGCACGCCGCCGGGCTCGTCGAGGAGCAGGCGGCGGTGATCCAATCATCGTTCTTGTAATCCTCAGCCACCGATCCGGTGGCTGAGGCTGACAAGAACGAGTCAGCCGGCGTCGCTGACGTAGGCGATTGAGCGCCCGTCGGGCGACCATGTGGGCGTGTAGCCCTTGGGACCGGTCGTCAGCTTGCGGAGGTTGGTGCCGTCGACGTTGACCACGTAGACGGCGGGTGCGCCGTCGCGGTCGCTGGCGAACACCACCTGCGTTCCGTCGGGCGAGAGGGCCGGCTCGCCGTCGGCCCCGGTCGAGGTGGTGAGGCGCGTGAGGCCGCTGCCGTCGACGTTGGCGACGTAGATCTCGGGGTCGGTGTCGCGGTCGCTCACGAAGACCACCCGCCGGCCGTCGCGGGAGAACGCCGGGCGGTCGGCGAACGCGGGGACATCGAAGAGCTTGGCCGGCGCGGCGCCGTCGGCGCTCATCGTCCAGAGGCGGAACGCCCCGTCCCGGTCGCTCACGAAGCCGATCCGTGCCCCGTCCGGCGTCCACGCCGGGAACCCGTCGAACCCGGGCTGGTTCGTGAGGCGGCGGACGCCGGTCCCGTCGGCGCTCATCACGTAGATCTCGGGGTTGCCGTCCCGATCGCTCATGAACGCGATGCGGCTGCCGTCGGGCGACCACGCCGGGGCGCTGTCGGGGCCGGGCCCGTCGGTCAGCCGGCGCACGCCCTGGCCATCGGCCTGCATCACCCAGATCGACCGCCGGCCGTCGCTCAGGCTCTCGAAGGCGAGCCGCGTGGCGTCGGGCGACCACGACGGGGTGCCGTCGAAGGCCAGGGGCCGGTTGGTGAGCAGGCGCTTGCCGGAACCGTCGGCGGCCATCACGGCCACTTGGGGGCTCTGGATCCGGTCGGGCGACGGGATGGCGGGGCCACCCGGGGTCGACGTGTCCGAATCACCCCCGCCCCCGATCGTCACGGCCAGGGCGACGACCCCACCGATCACCGCCAGCGCGGCGACGACCCCGATCACGATCTGTGCGGCGCTGCGGCGGGGCCGTACGACCGTGGGTGTGATGCCTTCGGCGTGGTCGGGGCACTTGAGCCCGACCGGCGTCCGCACGAGGCACTGTGGGCAGATCGGCGTCTCGCAGTCGGCGCAGCGGAGCTTGGTGGGCGTGCCGTGGCGCTCGCAGGTGAGCGGATCGGTGCCGGTTGTGGTCACAGCCAGTCCTTGTTGCGGAAGTACATGTAGAGCAGCACCGTCACCGTCGCCATGACGCCCAGGGCGTACCAGAAGCCGAAGTGCCACCGCAGCTCGGGCATGCGCTCGAAGTTCATCCCGTAGATGCCGGCGACGAGGGTGGAGGCGAACAGGATCGCACCCCACGAGGTCATCTTCTTCATTACCCGGTTCTGGCGGTTGGCGATCATGGCCAGGTGGGCGTCGACGGCGTTGCCCATCAGCTCCCGCCAGCTGTCGAGCTGATCGACGGCGCGGAGCACGTGGTCGTAGACGTCCTGGAGGTGGGTGAGCGTGTAGTCGTCGAGCCACTCCACCTCGCCGCGCAGCAGCGACGAGACGACCTCCCGCAGCGGGACGACGGACCGGCGGAACTCGAGCAGCTTGCGGCGGGCGTCGAACAGCTCGCGCTGCACGTTCAGCTCGTCGGGCAGCTCCTCGGAGAAGATGCTCTCCTCGAGCTCCTCGAGCCGGTCCTCGGCCTTGTCCACGTGGTCGTAGTAGCCGTCGACGAGGTCGTCGAGGAGGACGTAGAGGAGGAAACCGACGGTGGGCGGATCGGGATGGGTCCGCTCGAAGCGGGCGTGCGCCTTCTCGACCGGCCATGCGGTGTGCCGGTGGTCGGCCTCCCGGACCGTCACCAACCAGCTGCGCCCCAAGAAGAAGTCCACCTCCGCGAGCTCGGCCGAGCGGGCGACGATGAAGGCATGGGTCGGGTACTGCTCGAGCTTGGGCCGTTGGTGCGGCTCGCGCACGTCCTCCATGGCGAGGGGATGGAGGGAGAACTGTTCCTGCACGCACGTGAGGTCGTCTTCGGACGGCTCCGACACGTCGACCCAGAGCACACCCTCCTTGCGGTCGAGGAACGCGGCGATGTCGGCCGGGTCGAGCACGTCGACCCCGCCGCCGTTGGCATAGGCCCGTACCGCGATCACGCGGGCGCCACCGTAGTGCGAGAAACTGGTGGTCCATGGTTGAGGACGCGGGGGGCGAGCCCATCAAGGTCGTCATCAGCTACCGGCGCGACGACGCGTCGGGCCACGCCGGGCACCTCTACGCCGACCTCGTGCGACAGTTCGGCGAGGACCGCGTCTTCATCGACATCGACAACATCCCGCCCGGGGTCGACTTCGCCGAGGTGATCACCAGCGCCATCGGGTCGGCCGACGTGCTGATCGCGCTGATCGGCCGGGGCTGGCTCAACGAGACCGACAAGCAGGGCCGGCGCAAGATCGACAAGCCCGGCGACTTCGTCCGCCTCGAACTGGAGTCGGCGATCAAGAAGAAGCTCCGGATCCTGCCCGTGCTCGTCCAGGACGCCGAGATGCCCTCGGCCGAGGACCTGCCCGGCTCGCTGGCGACCTTCGCCCGTCGCAACGCCTTCGAGATCTCGGACAAGCGCTGGACCGACGACATCGCCGAGCTGATCCAGGTGCTGGACGAGATCGCGGCGGCCAAGGCCGAGCGGACGGGCGCGCGGCCCGCGGGCCGACCCGTCGTCCCTCCCGAGGACGATCAGGCGAAGCGGGCCCGGGAGTTGGCGGCCCTGCAGCAGGCCGAGGCGGCCCGCCGCGAGCAAGAGGCCCGCATGGCGCAGACCCAGCCCGTGGTCCCCGCGCCCCCGCCGCCGCCGCCGGAACCTCCCATCGGGTGGCGCCCCCAGGGCCCGGCGCCCTACCCGTCACCGTCGCCCCCGCCGGTGAGCCCGAGGTCGGACGGGTCCAAGGGGCCTCTCATCGCCGCCATCGCCGTAGCGGCCGTGGTGGTGGTAGGGCTGCTCGTCGCGCTCGTGGCCGTGTCGGGCGGCGGGGGGGACGGCGACTCGACGGTCGACACCTCGCCCGGGCCCGATGTCATCACCGAGACGGTCACGGTCCGCAGCGACGTGCCGTGGAACGACACCGGCATCGACATAGAGGACGGCCAGACCCTCGAGATCGTGGCCAGCGGCCGCGTCGCCACGGCCAAGGGCAGCCCCAGCCGCGACAGCGAGCCCGACGGGAAGCCCGGGGAGGAGTTCGGCAACAACGTCATCCCGGGTGTCAAGCACGGGGCCCTGATCGGGATGATCGGGAACGGCGAGCCCTTCGAGGTCGGTGCCTACAGGGCGGGCGTGATCGAAGGTTCCGGGCGGCTCTACCTGGGCGTGAACGACAAGGGCATCGAGAACAACGACGGGTCCTATACGGCCACCATCACCGTCTACTGGTAGGCGTCTACGGCGCCGGGGTGCCCACCAGCTTGCGCACCTGGTCCTGGCGCTCCTGGACCGAGCCCGTGAGGGCGTCGAAGCGCACGTCGGCGGTCTCGAGGAGGTGCCGCATGCGCCGGTCGATGTCGGCCTGGAAGCCGGTGTCGTCCGGTCGGAGCCCGTCGAGGACGATCGGGAACTCGATGGGTAGGTACAGCACGTGGTCGTAGCGGGCGCGCAGGTCGAGCAGCGCAATCTCCCGGGCCTCGTACCAGAGGTGGTTCTCCTTGCGGTCGGGCGGGTTGTGCTCCATGACCCAGTCGGCGTAGGCGAGCACGTCGTAGACGGACCGGTCGGCGACGAAGCGCTCGTGCACCGCCTCGGCCCGCCACTGCTTCAGGAAGATCAGCGTCTCGGTCTCGGCCGTGGCGCTCTGGTCGAGTGGGAATCCCAGCTCCACCACCTGGCGGGCGACTTCGGGCAGGAGCGGCATGTCCCATTCGCGGGCGAACAGGTTGGCGAGGGTGGTCTTGCCCGTGGAGAACGAGCCGACGAAGGCGACTTTCACGGGCGACAGTCTCTCGCGTGCGGGACCCGCCTGCGTGGCCCGAACGTATCGGAAGCTTCGGTGCCTCTCTACTGTTGAACCCGTCATGTCCGGTTCGCTCTGCCTCCTGACGGTCCACGCCCACCCCGACGACGAGTCGTCGAAGGGGGCGGCCACGGTCGCCCGCTACCACGCGGAGGGGGTGCGCACGACGCTCGTGTGCTGCACCGGCGGTGAGGCGGGCGACATCCTCAACCCGTCCATGGAGCGGCCGGAGGTGCGCGAGCGGCTGCCCGACGTGCGGCGGGAGGAGCTGGCCCGGGCCACGGCGATCATCGGCTACGACGAGGTCGTCCTCCTGGGCTACCGGGACTCGGGCATGCCCGACACACCGTTCAACGAGGACCCGCGGTGCTTCGCCCGCGCCGACCTCGACGAGGCGGTGGGCCGGCTGGTGACCGTGATCCGCCGCGAGCGCCCGCAGGTGATCATCACCTACGCCGACGAGCAGCAGGGCTACCCCCATCCCGACCACATCCGGGTGCACGACATCAGCCTGCCGGCGTTCGATGCCGCCGGCGACCCCGACGCCTACCCGTGGGCGGGGCCGCCCTGGCAGCCGCTGAAGATGTACTACTCGGCGTGGTCTCGGGCCCGCATGCAGGCGACGCACGAGAAGTTCCTCGAGCTGGGCCTGGAGTCCCCGTACTCGGCGGAGTGGATGGACCGCCTGGGCCACGACGACCGCATCACGACCCACGTCGACGTCGGCGAGCACCACACCGTCCGCCGCCACGCCCTGCTCGCCCACGAGACCCAGATCGATCCCACGTCGAAGTTCTGGTTCGGCCTGCCGCCCGAGGTGGTCGCCTACCCGTACGACGACTACATCCTCGCCCGCAGCCTGGTCGACGCGCCCGTCCCCGAGGACGACCTGTTCGCCGGCCTCCGTGGCCCGAACGTCATGGCCGGCGTACGAGACCCGGCGCGGCGGTAGGCTGCTCGGCTGTGGCCAAGTACCTGACGCAGGAATGGCTGGACACCCAGCGCGAGATCGCCCAGGAGTTCCCCGAGCGGCCCGGGGCGACGGCCCGGCTGCAGTACATCGTGACCGGCACGCCCGACGGCGACGTCCACTACTTCTGGTCGGTCGACAACGGCCGGATCCTCGAAGACCAGCTCGGGGACGACCCCGACGCCGAGGTCACCATGACCTGCACCTACGAGGACGCCGTGAAGATGCAAAAGGGCGACCTGGACGAGACCGCCGCCTTCATGCAGGGCCGCCTCAAGGTCACCGGCAACATGGGCAAGCTCATGAGCCTCATGCCCCTGACCCAGAGCCCCGAGTACCGCGAGATCAAGGCCAAGATCACCGAGAAGACCGAGTTCTGACGCTTTACTCCTGCGGAGTAAACGCTCAGAAGACGCTCAGGATCGACTGCACGTACAGGCGCTGGCCCTGCGGGTTGAGGTGGATGCCGTCGTCGTAGAACAGGTCGGGGCTCCCGGATGAGATGGCGTGCCAGTCGACCAGCACAGCGTTGCGGTAGCGCTCGGTAACGCCCGCGAGCACGCTGTTGTTGGGGTCCTGGTACCCCCGCGAGACCTTGATGTTGACGACGACCACGTGCGGCACGTCCTTGAGCGCCTCCATCACCTGCTCGAACTGGGAGGTCGTCATCACGGCGTTGTTCCCGGTGTGGATGATCACGTTCTCCTGGAGCTGCCCGCTCTCCCGGTAGGACTGGATCGTCGAGACGACGGCCGGGACCTGCCGGGACGTGGCGGCGTCGACGGTGATGCCGTTGACCTGGCGCTCGAGCATCGCCTTGGCGCCGAGCATGACCGAGTCGCCGATGGCCGTGATGGGGATCGTGGGGACGGCCGGCACGGTGGTCGTCGGGGCCGATGTGTCCGGCGTGGACGGGTCGGACGCGGCGCCCGGCGCCACGGTGGTCGACGGCGAGGTGATCGTGCCGAGTGAGGGGTCGGCGCCCACCGTCGAGGCGAGGGCGGAGTTCACGCCCGCCGCCTCGGCGAGGATCGGGCTCGTCTTCTCCGGGTGGGTGATGGCGACGCCGACCCCGACGCAGACGAGCATGGTCGACAGGGCCAGGCCGAGGATCGCCGTCTGGTTGGCGACGGGGCGACCCGAGTGGCGGAGGTGCCTCAGGTCGTCCCACAGCCGGCCAAGGGCGCCCTGGCGGATCGGGCGCTCGACGAAGCGGTAGGACAGCGCGGCCAGCGTGAGGGTGATCCCGATCTGCAGCGCCAGCAGGCCCAGTCCACCGAAGGGCACGTCGTAGTGGGCCCGGGTCAGCAGCAGCACGGGCCAGAACCACAGGTAGATCGCGTAGGAGCGCCGGCCCACCCACACCATCGGCCGGGAGCCCAGGGCGGTGCCGAGCGGTCCGCGCCGGCCCGGCCGGGCACACGCCGCCACCAAGCCGGCGGCGAGGAGGGCGACCACCAGGAACCCGCCCCGGTACAGGTCGGGGTCGTACTCGCTCACGTGGGAGACGGTCCACGCCAGGGCGGCGAGGCACACGATGCCGGCGATCTCGTAGGCGATCCGACCGAGCTGGGGCACGCGGTCCACCACCTGCCAGCGGGTTGTCGCGGCCGCCAGGGCCGCCCCGATCAGCAGGGCGGCCGCCCGCGTGTCGGTGCCGTAGTAGACGCGGGACGGGTCGGAGAACGGCCTGTACAGGAAGACCATCAGGATCGTCGAGGCGAGAGCAGCGAACAGCAACGGCTTGACCAGCCGCCGCGTGCCCTTGGCCCGCATGGCCAACCACAGGATCGGCGGCCAAAGCAGGTAGAACTGCTCCTCGACCGCCAGGCTCCATAGGTGCTGGAGCAGCGGAGGCCGTCCCGCGGCCTGGAAGTACGACCGGTTCTCGAAGATCAGGCGCCAGTTGCTGACGTAGGCCAGCGCCGCCAGCAGGTCGGCGCGCAGGCGGTGGGCCTGCTCGGCCGCCAGGATGGGCACGGCGACGGCCACCGCCGCCAGCACCACGAGCAGGGCCGGGAGGAGGCGGCGGGCCCGCGCTCTCCAGAACCGGAGCAGGTCGATGCTGCCCTCCCGCCGGCGCTCGGTGAGCAGCAGGGCCGTGATGAGGTAGCCGCTGAGGACGAAGAACACGTCGACGCCGATGAAGCCGGCCTTGGCCCAGCCGAGGTGGGCGTGGTAGGCGAAAACGACGGCGACGGCCAGGGCGCGCACGCCGTCGAGCGCCGGCCGGTACCCCAGCCGGGCTTGCGGACGCTGCTCCTCGACCTTCGGGGGTGCCGCCAGCACGGCAGGAGATGCTAGAAGGTGGACGGCCCCCTCGCGGCGATGTTCGACCAGTTCAGCCGATGCTCCCTCACCGATGCTCCCTCACCGATGCTCCCTAACCGATGCTGTCGGACGTGGGACGGGCGCCGTCGATGCGGCCGAACACGTCCGGGGCAGGCGACTGGCTCACCAGTACGCTCAGCACGGCGACATGGGCGCTCTCGACCGGGTGGATCGAGGCCGCCACCTTGACCGCGGCGTTGTTCTGCAGCGCCCCGATGGCAGCCAGGTAGGTCGTGGCCGTGACCTGCTCGACGTCGCGGCAGAGCCCGACCAGGTTGTTGGGCTCCTTCACGCGCAGGAGGCCGGCCGCGGGCCCGTTGGCGGCGCCCTTGAGGCTCAGGTTGACACCGCTGATGCCGGGCTTGCCGGCGCCGGTGATGATGCCGTTCCAGGCTTTAGCGTGCTCCCGGTGCTGGTCGCGCGCCGTCTCGAGGGCGGCCTGGATCGCCGGCGGGACCGGCCCGATCTTCTCGTTGAGGCCGAGTCCCTCGTTGTAGACCGAGACGAGCAGGTTCTCGAGCGACGCAAGCAGGGCCGCCACCGCCAGGTCGCCTTCGAGATGATCGGCCGGTGCGACCGTCGGCGTCTCGACGGCTTGGGGCGGTTTCGACGAGCTGCAGGCGGCGAGGAGCAGCCCGGCGCCCGCGCCGCCGGTGAGCAGGAGGAACCTCCGCCGATCGATCCCGTTGAGCGGTCCGCTCACCGGTCCGCTCACCGGTCTGCTCACTTCACCGCGCCTTCGGCCGCCGGGCGGGCCTGGTCGGGTACGGCGAACGCATTGGGGAAGGGGACCTTGGCGGCGTCGGGCGCCAGCTTGGCCGTGGCTCCGGCCTCCATGGCGATCAGATCGAGGGTGCGGGCGGCGGCCAGGCCCCGAGCCAGGTAGAGGGCGGCCGCGTGCTGCGCCTCGACGCACATGATGCTGGCGGCCAGGCGGCGGGCGTTGAGG
>JBOGIC010000520.1:0-7601 GCA_050744985.1 Acidimicrobiales bacterium | reverse complement strand
TCCGTTTCGAGTACTGGTTTGTCACCAACGCGGGCAACTTCGAGAGGATCGGCTACGCAGTCACCGAGGCGGTGACGGCCGAGGTCGGCGCCGCCCTCGGCACCATCGTCGACGGCATCAGCCGCGGGCTCTTTCCGGGGCGTCCACCCGCGACACCGGGCTGGAACCACGTCGACTGCTGGCCGTGCACGCCCGACGGCCTCAACGCCGCCGGGGCCCGCCGCGCCTGGGAGCGCAAGCGCGCCGACCCCCTCCTGTCGGCCTACGTCGCGCTCTGCGAACCGGAAGGCGACGATGACGACTCGTGACGCTCCCGCCCGAGACGCAGTCCGCCAAGACCTCACGGCCACGATCTTTCTCGAGGCGGGCGCCGGGTCGGGCAAGACGACCAGCCTGGTGGACCGGTTCGTGGCCTTCGTCGCAGCGGGCGTCCCCGCCGACCGCATTGCCGCCATCACCTTCACGGAGAAGGCGGCCACGGAGGTCGCCGATCGCGTCCGCCACGCGCTGGGGCGCGCGGGCAACCAAGCCGCTCTCGACCTCCTCGACGGCGCCGCGATCGCGACGTTGCACTCCTTCGCCCAGCGCATCCTCAACGAGCACCCCATCGAGGCCGGGCTCCCGCCCCGGCTCGAGGTCCTCGACGAGATCAGCTCCCAGCTCGCGTTCGAGGAGCGGTGGGACGCATTCGTCGACCAGCTCCTGGAGGACGAGGCCATCGAGAGGCCGTTCCGGATGCTGCTCGCGTCCGGAATCGACCTGCGCCACCTCCGTGACGTTGCGCTCGCCTTCGCTGACAACTGGGACCTCGTGGCCGAGCGGCTGGCCGACCGGCCGCCGATGACGCCCCTCGACCTACGAGTCCTCCTGGCCGAGCTCGACGCCGTGCTGGCGCTGGCCGGCTCCTGCACAGACCACGAGGACAAGCTTCTGGCCCGACTCGAAGGCCTCGCCGGGTGGGGCGACCGTCTCCGGGCTGCCTTGGACGACGACTCGCGCCTGACGCTCCTCAGCGAGACCGACCGGCCGAGCATGCGGGTGGGCAACGTCGGCCGACGCGACGCGTGGCCTGACGTTGCCTCCGTACGGGCGTCCGTCGCCGCGGTCGGCGCGCATTGCGATCGGATCCGGCGCGGCGTCCAACAGGTCGCCATTGGGCACATCGCCGACGCAATCGGTCGCTTCACGGTGGCCGGCGCCGAAGAACGCCGCCGGGCCGGCCGGCTGGAGTTCCACGACCTGCTCGTCCTCGCCCGAGCTGTGCTCCGAGACCCGGTGCATGGGGCTCCCGTACGCGCGGAAGCGCGCGATCGCTACCAGCGACTGCTCCTGGACGAGTTCCAGGACACGGATCCCATACAGGTCGAGTTGGCGTCCCTGCTGGCCATCGACCCGGATGCGGAGGCCGGCGACTGGCGCGACGCCATCATCGAGCCGGGGAGGCTCTTCTTCGTCGGTGACCCGATGCAGTCGATCTACCGGTTCCGGCGGGCCGACATCGAGGTCTTCCTTGCCGCGCGCGACCGGTTGGCGGAGAGCGTCCACCGGCTCACCACGAACTTCCGCACGACGGCGCCAGTCCTCGACTGGATCAACGTCGTCTTTGCACGCCTCATCGTCGAAGAGCCGGGGTCGCAGCCGGCGTACGAGGCGCTGCGGGCGCACCGGGCAGACGCGGCGCCGATCGGTCCGCCTGTGGCCTTGCTCGGTGGCGCTCCTCAACCCGCATCGATGTCGGCAGATGAGCTGCGCCGAGCCGAGGCGATGGACGTCGCCGGGGTCGCCCGACGCGTCGTTGCCGAAGGGTGGTCCGTCTCAGAGGGCGCCGAATGGCGGCCGGCACGGTGGAGCGACATCGCCATCCTGCTTCCGGCTCGGACCTCGCTGCGCCAACTCGAGCAGGCCTTGGAGTCAGCGGGAGTCCCCTACCGGGCCGAGACCTCCTCGCTCGTCTACGGCACGGGTGAGGTAAGGGACCTGCTGATGGTCGCCCGCGCCGTTGAGGATCCGACCGACTCCCTTGCCGCCGTCGCCGCCCTGCGTACACCGGCCTTCGGCTGCGGCGACGACGACCTCTACACCTGGCACGTCCACCACCGTGGCTGGTGGGATCACCAAGCGACGCCGCCGGCCGAAGCGCCGCGCGACCATCCCGTTGCGCTGGGGCTGGCATGGCTGGGCGCGCTGCACCGGGAGCGGCTGGGGCTGTCGGCGAGCCAGGTGCTCGAGCGGATCGTGCGGGAACGCCGCCTGCTCGAGGTTGCCTTCGTCCATCCCCGGCCACGCGACCTCTGGCGGCGGCTTCGGTTCGTGATCGACCAGGCTCGAGCCTGGGAGGAGGCCGGCGGCGTCACCCTTCGCCAGTACCTCGGGTGGGTGAAACTGCTCGGCGCGGAGGGATCCCGCGTGCTCGAGACCGTGTTGCCCGAGACAGATGACAAGGCAGTGCGCATCCTCACCGTGCACGGGGCCAAGGGCCTCGAGTTCCCTGTGACCATCTTGTCCGGGCTCACCACACTGCTCCGACCTCGCCCCGCTGGCGTGCAGGTGCGCTTCCCCCCGGGCGGCGGGTGGGCGCTGAAGCTCGGTGCCGACGTGCGGACCGAGGAGTTCGAGTCGGGAGCAGCGCTCGAGGAGCAGATGGACCGTCACGAGCGGCTTCGTCTGCTCTATGTTGCTGCCACGCGGGCTCGCGACCACCTCGTGGTCTCGGTGCACCGCAAGGAGGCAAAGGCCGCCGGGAAGGTGCTCGACACCTCCGCCCAAGTCCTGTGGGACGCAGGCCATGACGCGCCCAGCGTCGTCCTGGATCCCGCGCCGGGCGAAGCACGAAAGGTGGCGGGCTCTCCTCCGCCCGAGCCACTCCCAGACCTCGTTCCTTGGGACACCTGGCAGTCCGAACGGGAGGAGGCGCTCCAATCCGCAAGCCGTCCGCTTGCAACGTCGGCGACGACCCTCTCCAAGTTGGCGGCGGCCGCTGCCGTCGCCGCCGATCCTGGCCTGGCGAAGGACGCTCGCGACGTCGACCTGCCCCCGTGGCAGAAAGGTCGCTACGGCACCGCGGTCGGTCGCGCTGTGCACGGCGTGCTCCAAGCCATAGATCTCGCCAGCGGCGACGGTCTCGCTGCAGCCGCCGCCGCACAAGCAGCCGCCGAGGGCGTGCTCGGACGCGAGCCAATCATCGCTTCGCTGGCGCGCTCGGCGTTGGAGTCGGAGCTTGTGCGGCGGGCGTCCGCGCTGCCCCACTGGCGCGAGGTCTACGTCGGCTGCAGTCTCGGCGGCGGCGTGCTCGAGGGATTCATCGATCTCCTGTACCGCGACGATGACGGCCTGGTGGTCGTCGATCACAAGACGGACTCGTGGCGGAATGATGCCGATCTCGATTCCAAGGTCGACCGCTACAAGGTCCAGCTGGCGGCCTATGCCTACGCCGTAGGTCAGGTCGTCGGCGAACCGGTAGCGCGTGCGGTGCTTTTGTTCCTCAGCCCCACCGGTGCAGCCGAGCGCTGGGTCGACGTCGCGTCGGTCGACATTCCTGCCCTTGCGGCGGAGCTCGTATGAGGTCAGCCAGTATCGCGGTCAGGCGGACGGATATCCTCGTCGACCTCCACGTCGTCGTCGTCGAGCCAAGCGCGCAGCGCCGCCCCAGCATTGGCGCGCGCCTCGTCGAGCGTCGCGCCATACGTGTGGCAGCCCACGACCGCCGGGAACTCGACCAGCCACACGCGGTCTGCCAGGTCATAGGTGAACGTCGCTCTACGAGAAGACGGCATTTGAAACCTCGGAGTCGAGACGCGGAACTTCCCGCACCCCGAACGGTACTGCTCAGCGCGGCCTCGGTCAGCGCTCGATTCGACGCCAACGAGCGGTGCGGCCCTGTCCCAGCGCTTGAACCGCTCCTTCCTCGCGCAACCGCTGGAGCGTGACGCGGATAGTCGCGTCAGACACACCCGGGAGCGCCGCACGTATCTCGTCGAACGAGAAGGTCGCCTCGAGATGCGACATTACAACGGCGCGGACTCGAGCCTGTTTCGAGCCAGCAGGCATTGCTGCGCCGGCCCGCTGCTCAAACACCTCGTATGCCTCGGCCAGACGCTCGGCGAGGTATCCGAACCACGGCCACACGTCGTGAGATCCATCGTGCCACCCACCGGTCGAGGCCTTCAAGGACTCGTAGTAGCGATCGCTTGTTCTGTCGATGAGTCCCTCCACGGGCACATACCGGACGACGTCAAATCCCGAGCGAAGCAGAAGTGCCGTCGTTGCGAGCCTCGCAACCCTGCCATTGCCGTTCTCGAAGGGATGGATGACAAGAAGGTCGAGGGCATACGCCGCCGTCAGAAGAACGGGGTGGTGCATCCCGGCCTTGAGCGCGGCTTCGAGCCGGTCGTGCAGCTCGCTGACGTAGAAGGGCGTGTCCCGTGCGGGGACAGTACGGAAGCGATCCACGCGCAGACCGTCTGGGCCACGGTCGACCACACGATTGTCGGCGTCCTTCAGCCGCCCACCCGCCGATTCCGTGTGCGCCCACAGGAATCGATGCAGCCGCAGCACGTACGGAGCAGTCAGCGGCGACGCCGCGTCTGGCGAGCGAAGGACGAAGTCGAGGGCGTCGCGGTAGCCAGCCAATTCCGCTTCAGGGCGTGTCCGAGGGACTTGGCCCCGGTCGACGAGTGCCCGCAGTCGGGCGTCGGGCACTACGACGTGCTCGATCGCGCTCGACGCTCGAACCGACTCGATGCGGGCGCGGTGTGCAAGCTGCTCCAACAGCATCGGCAGCTGGCGGGCGAACATTTGGGCGCGACCTGCACCCCGCTCGATCGTGGCGAGCGATCGGACGACCGGTGCCGGCACAGTCCGTAGCCGATCGTCGAGATCGCCAAATGTACGCATGGCCGGCTGATCTTAGCCCAATAGTTAGATCACTATCGCGCTCTTACCCCTTGACGGTTACAGAACATTCCCGTACGCTGCGTTTGCAGGGTCAGCTCTCCATTGCGGCTGGAATCGTCGCGGGGTGCAGACCGTCATCTCGCAGCCCAGGCTGGCCCTGTCACGCGAGGCGGTGGATGATCACATGGAAGTTCAAGCGCATTACACCGACTTCGTGCGGCTTGCGACCGGTGATCCTGAGCGTAAGCCCTACGACTACCAGGACCGGCTTGCCGCTGAGGGCCTCCCTGAGCTACTGGCGGTGCCGACCGGCTGCGGGAAGACCGCCGCCGTCGTGCTCGGCTGGCTTTTCCGGCGTCGCGTCCATCCCGACGAAGCCGTGCGGGCGACAACGCCGCACTGGCTCGTCTACGCCCTCCCGCAACGTGTGCTTGTCGAGCAGACCGCGCAAGAGGTCGGCACGTGGATTGGCAATTTGGATTTGGACATCGCGTGCCACGTGGTGATGGGCGGGCAACGAGGGCGCACGTGGCGCGGCGACCTCGATCGTGACGCGATCCTCATTGGGACGCAGGACATGCTGCTCTCGCGCGCCCTCAACCGCGGCTACGGCGACAGTCAATGGATGTGGCCGATCGACTTCGGTCTGCTTCACACCGGTTGCCACTGGGTCATGGATGAGATCCAACTCATGGGCCCCGGCCTGCCGACGACCCGCCAGCTGCAAGGTCTGCGAAACGTGCTTGGCACGGCAACACCGGCGACATCCACCTGGATGTCGGCCACTGTCGACAAGGAGGCGCTCAGAACAGTCGATTGTCCTGAGATCACTTCATGGGTCGAACTCAGCACGGCCGATCGGACTGGCCCCATGTCCCATCGTCTTGACGCTGCCAAGACCGTCCGGCGCCTCGACATCGGAGGGAAGCGCTACGAGGCGGACCTCGCCGCCGCCATCCGTTCTATCCACCGACCGGGTCGGCGCACGCTTGTCATGCTCAATACCGTTGACCGCGCACGGCAGGTGTGGGAGGCCCTCAGTCGTCGCGGTGATGTCCCAACTGTTCTGGTCCACTCCCGCTTCCGACCTGTCGATCGGAAGCAACAGGTCGACGCCGCCCTGGCACAGCCGGGCGAGTTGGGCACAATCGTCGTATCGACGCAAGTGCTCGAGGCGGGCGTCGACATGACCGCCGATGTCCTCGTCACCGAAGCTGCCCCTTGGCCGTCGATCGTCCAGCGCGCCGGCCGCTGCAACCGCGACGGCATGATCGACGACGCCACGCTTCTGTGGGTCGCGCCGCCTGGGCCGGCCCCGTACACCGAACCCGACATCGCCGCCGCGGTCGAGATCCTCCAGGAGCTCGAAGGCACTTCGACAACCCCGGACCAGATGGGCGCCCGAGTGACTTCGACCACGCGGGCGACGCATGCCGTTCTTCGCCGTCGTGATCTGGTCGAGCTGTTCGACACGCTGCCGGACCTGAGCGGCAATTCCGTCGACGTCACTCGATTCGTCCGGGATGCCGACGACCGCACCGTCGAGGTCGCTTGGCGGCCGATCGGCGACGCCCGCCCGGAGATTGCTTCGCTTCCGGCGCGAGAGGAGCGCTGCCCGGCTCCCATCGGCGAAGTGAAGAAGTGGCTGGGCAAGCAGACCTGGCGCTTCGACCATGTCGAGCGTGAGTGGGTGCGGTGCTGGGCCGCCGATCTGCGCCCGGGCATGGTCGTCCTTGCCGATGTGGACGCGGGTGGGTACCGATCGGCGAACGGCTGGTCGCCGACGTCCGATGACCCGGTGCCGCCGATCGCGGTCAATGGTCTCGACGACCGGGACCTGAACGACGACCCCTGTCAGCGCCGGTGGGTCAGTCTGGCCGAGCACAGCGCCGACGTTGCCACTGAGGTCGAGCGCCTCCTTCGAACCATCGACCCCCCCGCGCTGGCCCCCGAAATGCGACACGCAGCCATCCGCGCGGGGTTGCTACACGACATCGGAAAGGCACACAGCACATTCGAGGCATCGCTACAGAGGTTCGTGGGCCCGCACAACCGCGCGCAGGCGGAGGCCGCCGGACCACCGTGGGCCAAATCGGACAGCAATGCGCCATTGCGCCACGAACGACGTCACTATTGCCACGAGTTCGCCTCTGCACTCGTCCTCCTCGGCGATGGCGCGGTTGCGCTCGACGGCTGCATCGAAGCCGACCTCGTCGTCTACCTGGTCGCCGCCCACCACGGCCGGGCTCGCCTCGGAGTGCGTTCGCTCCCAGACGAGTCGCCGCCACCGACAGGTCGCTCGGGAGCAGCCGTCGTCCTCGGCGTGGCAGATGGCGACACCGTTCCTGCGATCACGTTGGGAGATCTGACGATCCCATCTAGCCAGCTGGACCTGTCAGTCATCCAGCTGGGCACTGGCGACGATGGCTCCCGGTCATGGTCGCACCGGATGCTCGCCCTCCGAGACCGCGACGATCTCGGGCCGTTCCGGCTCGGCTTCCTCGAGGCACTGGTCCGACTCGCCGACTGGCGTGCGAGTGCAGCCGCAGACGCGAGAGCCGATCAGTGAGCCGAATCGTCCTCGAAGGGTGCCAGGCTGAACCGCTCGGCTCGTACCTGAAGGCACTCGGCGTTCTCCGGCTTATCGGCGAGCAGCTTGACGCCGAGGCCACCGGCGCCTGGCTCGGCGACCGTTTCGTGCTCGAAAG
>JBOGIC010000519.1:0-4026 GCA_050744985.1 Acidimicrobiales bacterium | reverse complement strand
GCCCTCGTGGGCCTGGTCGTCGCGGTCGTGTACTCGGGCCTGCTGGACGGCAGCTCCCACGGCCAGACCGTGGGCAAGATGGCCATGCGCCTCCAGGTGCGCGACGCGACCGTCGGCGGCCCCATCGGGTTCCGCCGCGCCGCCGTTCGCCGCTTCATCTACCAGTGCCTGTTCCTGGCCCTGGCCATCCCGGGTGTGGTCAATGCCCTCTCACCGCTCTGGGACCGGCACCGCCAGGCCTGGCACGACAAGGCCGTGGGCAGCGTCCTCGTCAACGCCGCCCCACCACCCGATCGAGAGCGCGTGCCCCGCCGTTAGGCTCGATGATCGAGCCAGCAGGGGGAGGACGCATGCCGGACGAGGCCACGATCGAGGCTCTGTTCCTCGAGACCCGCTCGTTTCCGCCGACGGAGGACTTCCGGAAGCACGCGCTCGTCAGCGACACCGCCATGCGCGACGAGGCCGCCGCCGACTACGAGGCCTTCTGGGCCCGGCAGGCCGGGGAGCTCCTGGACTGGTCGCACCCGTGGGACACCGTGCTCGAGTGGGACCTGCCGTTCGCCCGGTGGTTCGTCGGCGGCCGGCTCAACGTCTCCTACAACTGCCTCGACCGCCACGTCGAGGCCGGGATCGGCGGTCGCGTCGCGTACCACTGGGAGGGCGAGCCCGGCGATACCCGCACGATCACCTACCGCGAGCTGCGCGACGAGGTGGCCCGGTTCGCGAACGTCCTGAGGCGCCTGGGCGTTCGCAAGGGCGATCGGGTGGCGATCTACATGCCGATGATCCCGGAGCTGCCGGTGGCCATGCTGGCGTGCGCCCGCCTGGGCGCGCCGCACTCGGTCGTGTTCGGTGGGTTCTCCTCCGAGGCGCTGCGCGACCGCATCAACGACGCCGAGGCGAAGGTCCTCGTGACAGCCGACGGAGGATGGCGGCGGGGCAACGCCGTGCCGCTGAAGGCCAACGCCGACGCCGCCCTCGAGGGCACGCCGTCGATCGAGCACGCCGTGGTCGTGCGCCGCACGGAGGCGGACGTCACGATGGCCGACGGCCGCGACCACTGGTACCACGACCTCATGGCGGACGCCTCGCCCGACTGCCCGCCCGAGCCGGTGGACTCCGAGGACCTCCTGTACCTCCTCTACACCTCGGGCACCACGGCCAAGCCCAAGGGCATCATGCACACGACCGGCGGCTACCTCACGCAGGTGGCGTTCACCCACAAGTACGTCTTCGACCTCCACCCGGAGGCCGACGTGTACTGGTGCGCCGCCGACATCGGCTGGGTCACCGGCCACAGCTACATCGTCTACGGGCCCCTGGCCAACGGCGCCACGTCGGTGATGTACGAGGGCAGCCCCGACCATCCCGACAAGGACCGGTGGTGGTCGATCGCCGAGCGCTACGGCGTGTCGATCCTGTACACGGCGCCCACTGCGATCCGTACGTTCATGAAGTGGGGGACGCAGTTCCCCGATAGCCACGACCTGTCCTCGCTGCGGCTGCTGGGCTCGGTCGGCGAGCCCATCAACCCCGAGGCGTGGGTCTGGTACTGGCAGAACATCGGCGGTGGACGCTGCCCCGTCGTCGACACGTGGTGGCAGACCGAGACCGGCGCCAACATGATCTCGCCCCTTCCCGGCGTCACCACGCTGAAGCCGGGCTCGGCGACGTTCCCGCTGCCGGGGATCGGCGCCGAGGTCGTCGACGACCGCGCCCAGCCCATCGAGCGGGGAGGCGGGTACATGACGCTGACCCGGCCCTGGCCCAGCATGCTGCGCGGCATCTACGGCGACCCCGAGCGCTACCGCGAGACCTACTGGTCGCGCTTCGAGGGCCGGTACTTCGCCGGCGACGGCGCCAAGCTCGACGACGACGGCTACATCTGGTTCCTCGGCCGCGTCGACGACGTGATGAACATCTCCGGGCACCGCGTCTCCACCGCCGAGGTCGAGTCGGCCCTGGTCGACCATCCGAGCGTCGCCGAAGCGGCCGTGGTCGGGGCCCGGGACGCCACAACCGGTCAGGCGATCATCGCCTACGTCACGGTCAAGGGCGGCGAGCTCGGTTCGCCCGAGCGGGGTGAGGAGCTGCGCCAGCACGTCGCCAAGAAGATCGGCGCCATTGCACGGCCGAAGACGATCATCTTCACCGACGACCTGCCCAAGACCCGCAGCGGCAAGATCATGCGCCGGCTGCTGCGCGACGTGGCCGAGGGTCGCGACCTCGGCGACACCACCACCCTCGCCGACGAGAACGTCGTCAACGAGATCCGCCGACGGTCGGCGCGCACCGACGAGGAGTAGGTCTGGACCCTCCCGCCCACTGGTGCTGGCGGGCGGATCCGAAGCCTCCCGGTGACGCCGTCGTGTTCGACCTCGACGGCGTGCTGTCCGACGCCCGGGCCCGCCAGCACTTCCTCGAAGGGCCTGGTCGCAAGGACTGGAAGGGCTTCTTCGATGCCGCCGGCGACGACCTGCTCATCGAGGAGGTGGCGCGGCTACTGGAGCTGCTCGACTCCGGAATCCTCATCGTTCTGTTGACGGGCCGGCCGATCCGCGTGCGCCAGTTGACCGTCGACTGGCTGGAACGCCACGGCCTCCGTTGGGATCTGCTCGTGATGCGACCGGCGGGCGCGTACTCGGCCGCTCTCGAGTTCAAGCGCCAGACCGTCGCCGAACTGCACAAGCTGGGCTTCGACCTCCGCCTCGCCTTCGAGGACGACGCCCGCAACCAGGCCATGTTCCACGAGGAAGGCGTTCCCTGCATCTACATCCACTCCGGCTACTACGAGTAGCGTGCCTCCGGGCGCGGCAGCCCCGACTCGTCGTAGAGCCGCAGGGCCCGAACGCTCGGTCCTGTTCGCCGAGAGAACGCTCCGATGGACTCCATGTCGCCCCAGCATGCGGCCTCACGCTGGGCCAGGGTCAACCCGAAATGTTTGGCCGCCGGCGCTCACCCGCGCCTGTGAGCCACCCGACGCGGGCTCAGGAAGGTGACATCCGGTGTCGCCGTCAGTGGACGGTGGCGTCGTAGACCTCGTCGGCCGGCAGGCCGAGGAGTCGATCAGCCATCTCCTCCTTGAGGTGCTGGGCGTGGGCAGCCTCGGCCGGCGTGGGGGCCTCCCGGCATGCGACCTGGACGAAGTCATCGGGGATGAGGTCGGCCCGGGCGACCAGGTCGACCACCGTTCCCCGGTACCCGAGGCGGAAGAAGAAGTGCCCTCCTGGGGCCTCCGGAGCCTCGCTCTCTTCCGGAGCAGAGATCAGGTGGAATCGGTCGCCTGTGACCGCCCGGGTCACCATTTCGAACGCGTCCCGCGCGCCACCGCCGGGGAATCCGCTCTCCACCGTGATGTCGTAGCGATCGGGTGGCCCACCAGGGGATAGCAACGAGAATGCCCGCTCCATCGCCTTGAAGGCGTGGGCGACGCCGGCGATCGAGCTGCGCCCGTGGTACTTCAGCAAATCGTCGAAGGAGATGGCGATCGAATCGCCCTGATCGAGCACCACGATGGTCGGCATGTGCGAATACTGCCCGAGAAGCGACCCCCTCGAATTCTCTGTCCGCTCGGCCAGGTCCGTCCGCCCGTAGCGGAACAGGCGGCCATCCCGGTCTTGCCCCGACGGAGGGAGCATGCGCAGGTATTCCGGGTGTTCGAATATGCCAGCCCTACCGACGTAGCCGACCGCTTCGTCAGGGACTCAACAGTCGTAGATCGTCAAGGTCAGGGGGCTGCTCGCCGCCGACGTGTTGCCCGTTCGGTCCACCGCCCGCAGAGTGAAGGTGGTGGTTGCGGCCCCGCGGGCGCCGTAGGTGTGGATGGCGCCGCTGCCGATCGCCATGTCGCGGAACCCACCGTTGACGTACACCTCGTACTCGATCGCCGACTGCGGATCGACGTTGTCGGTCGACTGGTCCCAGGCGAAGACGACCTCGCAGTCGCCGCGGTCCTCGATCCAACGCAGGTTCGTGGGGACGGTGGGCGCCTGGGTATCCGAGCTCGCCTGCGTCGTCGCCGACACC
>JBOGIC010000518.1:0-5292 GCA_050744985.1 Acidimicrobiales bacterium | reverse complement strand
TTCGGAATCGACGCCTCGGGCGCGCTCGCGGCGATGCGTCAGGATGAGCGCTGAAGCTCTACCTCGACTCCTCCGCCATCGTGAAGCTCGTGCAGAAGGAGACGGAGTCCGAGGCCCTCAGGCGTTACCTGCGCCGCCATCGGTCCGATGAACGCGTGACCAGCGCGCTGTCGCGTGTCGAGGTCGTGCGGGCCGTCCAGTCCGGTGGAGCGCCAGCGATCGGAAAGGCGCGCCGTCAAATCGGTCGGCTGCACAGGGTCAGCCTCGACACCGCGCTCCTCGACACCGCCGCGTCGATCGCGCCCGGCACGCTCTTGCGGAGCCTGGACGCCATTCACCTGGCGTCAGCGCAACTCATCGCGGCCGACCTGCGAGCCGTGGTGACCTACGACCAGCGGATGGCGGCCGCCGCGGCCACCATGGGGTTCGCAGTCGACGCGCCAGGCTGAAGCTGCCCCGATTCAGTTCGGCGCGGGATCAGTCGGGGATAACGGTAGAGACCGCCCGATGGCGCGTGGTTCCCAGGTAGGCCGCCGATCGACGGTCGCCGATTAGCCCTGGCCTGGCGCGCCGGTCTGGATCACACGATGCGAGCCGATATCGGCAGCGTCACGTACGAGCACGGCGGTGACACACGGCACGTACGTACTGCCTATTTCTTGCGCTCGGGTGACCGGGACGCAGCCCCGACCCGATGGGCCAGGATACGGAGGCCGGGTTCGGAAGCACGTCGATCGAGATCGAAGGATCGCCACGCAGCAGATCTCCACGCCGGGGCTCGAGCCCATACACGCCTTGCTCGCCGCCGGCTCGATGCCAGCGGACCCCACCGACCGTGTGCCTAGTACCCATTCCGCCAAGGGTTCGCCCCGTCTCTGCATGCCTATTCACGACGAAAGACCAGGTCAGAACGAGGCAAGACCGGATGCTTGAAGGGCGACGGATGGGGCGAACCTTTCCTCTCGGGGCACTAACCGAGGCTCGGATCTTCGCGTTCGGCGGATTCGCACATGACTTGATCCCATGCCCGCACGAACCGCGTGGCCTGGGACGGGCTGACCGCTAGCCCGGAAAGGAGGACGTTGTTGTGATAGTCCATGATCTTGTAAGCCCAACGGTCCAGGCGATCAATGTGTACGAGGGTTGCCCAGGAATGACCCGATAGATCATCGGGGAATTCATCGGCGCGGACCACGCTCCCAACGTTACTGTACGGACTCGCCGGCCGAGGCGGCACCGCCTTTGGTGCCGGTGACCCGACCGTCTCGCCTTGACTCTCCCCCCGGGGGCAGGGCGTACGGTCGCTCGGAGGTGATGTCGATGACGTGCGAGAGCAGTCGAAGGATCGGACCGCTGGGCACGGTGGCCCGGGTTGCACTCGGTGGGGCGATGGTCGGAAGTGTCGTCGAAGGCCACATCTCGGGCGATTTCCATCCGGCGCCGTGGGTCCTCGGTCTCGTCGTGTTCCCCGCCGTCATCGTGGCAGGGCACTCCTGGGCAGCGCGGCGCGCACCGGCGCGGCTGAGCGCGACTGGTCTGGTCGCTCACTGCGCCCCGCTCGTCACCTTCCTCGCGCTCTATCCCTTTGAGCCCACCAGCGACGCAGCCCTCCTCTTCTTCGGCGGCTCGATGCTGTTGGCGGCAGCAAAGAGCGTCGGGGGGTGCGAGGTGCTTGCGTTGTCGAACTGGGTACTGCGACGGGACGACGAGGTGGGCTGTGTGGTGTTCGGGCCGATCGACCGCGTGGAGCGCCGACGCCGGCCGGAGCCGGCTGGCGCGCCCGTCGCGCCCGACGTGGGTGCTCGAAGGTGACGACGGAGAGCACGCGCGAAGCGGCGTGCTTTTGCTGCGGCCAGTTCGTACCGGTCGAGCAGTTGGCCCGGATGCTGTCTCACCCGGAGGTCGCCATCTGCGCCGGGTGCGCCGACTGGCTCGCCACGTGGAGCAAGTCGCTCGTGCGGGCGGTGCCGGTGCTCCACACCGACGACCTGGGCGCTTCGATCCGGTTCTGGGAGGCAGCCGGCTTTGCCGTCCACCGTTTCGACGAGGACTTCGCCGCGGGCGAGCGGGAGGGCCTCGAAGTGCATCTCGTCCAGCGGCGGCCGGAGGGGAGAGATCGGGGTGGGGCCTACGTCCATGCACGCGATGTCGACGCCGTCCACGCGGCCTGGACGCAAGCCGGCCTGCCCGTCAGCGAGCTACGGGACGAGCCGTGGGGCATGCGGGAGTTTTACGTCGTCGACCCAGGCGGCAACCGCGTCCGCGTCGGACGCAATATCTGACTGTACCCGCGTGTCAGCCTAGGTTGACAGACCGCACTGCGTCAGCCTAGACTGACAGCCGTGCAGGAACTGTCCGGCCTGAGCGCCGCCGTCGACAGTCACGATCCGGCCGTGGGGCTGGCCGCGGTGGCAGCGCTCCGGGACCTCGTCGAGGAGCTCGAGGAGCTCCACGTCGACAACGCACGCGCGCTCGGGTGGTCCTGGCAAGCGATCGCCGAGGCGCTCGGCATCACCAGGCAGTCGGTCCACAAGAAGCATCACGTGCGCCGCCGCCGCAGGGGGTAAAGGGTGTTCGATCGGTGCGACGCCGACACCAAGTCCGTCATCGACGCCGCGCTCGCGGCGTCGCGCCAGCGGGGTCACAGCTGGCTCGGGACCGAGCATGTCCTGCTCGCGCTGGTGCAGCACCGCGACGTGCTGCCCGCTGAGGTCGCGGCAATCCTTCCCGGCGCCGATGCGGTCGCGACAGCGCTCGATTCCGCCCTCGATGGACCTCCCCGACGGGACGAGGAATTGCTCGCCGCAGTCGGGGTCGACCTCGAGGCCATCCGGTCCGCCATACGGCGCACGTTCGGTGAGAGCGCCCTTGAAGACCTCGGGCGCCGGCGGGTCCACCAGCCGTGGCAGCCGTGGCGGCGTCCCACGCGAAGGTGCATGTCGATCCTCGCCGGGTCGATGAGCATTGCGCCGCGGCTCAAGCGCTCGTTCGAGCATGCCGGTCGGGAGGCAGATCGACGGGGGCGGGCGACGATCGATCCGGCGGCGTTGTTCCTGGGGATGGTCGAGGTGGAGGACGCGATGTCCAACGTGCTCCTGCGCCGTACAGGGATCGACCCGCAGGCGCTCGGACAGTCGCTCCGCGCGCTCGGTGGCTGAGCGCTACCTGACCAGCGCCTGGCGTAGCTGCGCCACCGTCGGCGCGGCGTCGTCGGAGTAGACGCGGCACGCGTACCCGGCCGGTCCGGCCGGATCGGCGAAGGGATCGATGCCGTCGATGAGGATTGTCGGAGACCCCCCGAAGCCGACACGCTCGGCCTCTTCGGCGCTCTCGACCCGCTGATGGTCGATGGCATGGTCGGGGTGGCCGACCTCGACGAGCGCCTCGCGGAGACGCGCTTCAGCAATCCGCCAGTTTGGGCAGTCCTCGAAGTACTGGAGCGTGACACGCACCGACGCTCACCGTAGACCCCTGAAGCACGGTTCAGGGTCGAGGCCGCAAAGGGTCGGCTGGGATCTCGGCCGCTCGTTTGAGGGCGGCGAGCGTCGTTCGGACGCCGTCCTCCAGGTCGGCCGGGCGATCCTTGACCCCGGTGGTGACCCGGGTCACGAGGCGGGAGAGGAACCCCAGCGGCTTGCGCAGCTGGAACGACTCGGTCACCCGCACGCCACCGTCGACCGCCTCGAAGCGATACCGCCAGACGGTCTCCGGCTTGTTCGCCTTGCCGACCGCGAACGCGAACACCCGGCCGGGCTCCGCCTCGATGACCTCGCAGGTTGTCGACCACTTCGACCGTCCCCGGCGGTTGTACCCCCGGAACCGGGCGCCGACGGCCGGTCTGGACGCGCCGTCCAGCCACTCGGCCCGTTCCGTCTCCGGGCTCCACTCGCCCATGCGCGTCACATTGGTGACCATTGTCCACAGCCGCTCGGGCTCGGTGCGGATGGTGACATCCGCCTGACCGCTGACGTTTCGATTCGGCATCTCCGTCCCTTCACATGTCGAACACGCCGAGCCCCCGCCGTTCTTGGAAGCCTCAGCCATCGAATCGGTGGCCGAGGCTGACCTGAATGCTCTTGTGGTTCGCCGCCGACGAGTCGCGCGCCAGCGGCTCGGGGCGTAGCCCCGAGGTCGAGGCGATGCGATCTGGTGCTGCCTAGGCGGCGGGGGGCGTGACCGTCACCACGAACCCGAGGGCCTCGATCTGGCGTGCCAGCCGGCGAGCGTGGGCCTCGGGGCGGCGGCGAATGAACCAGTCCGCGCCCAGGTCCTCGTAGGGCGAGCCCTTCGATAGCACGTGCCAGCACGCCACGAGGATGCTGTGACCGACCGCCTTGTTCGCCTTGGCATAGCCGATGCGGGCCCTGAGGCGACGGTGCTGGGCGCCGAGGTAGGTGCCCTTGGAGTGGCCGGCGGCGGCGGCCGCCTCGGCCAGCACGGCGCCCAGCCACTTCGAGCCCTGGCGCGAGCGTCCGCCGCGCTGCTTGCCGGCCGACTCGTGGTTGCCGGGGCACATCCCCGCCCACGAGGCGAGGTGACCCGCCGTGGGGAAGCGGCTCATGTCCGCGCCGATCTCGGCGAGGATGGTCTCGGCGGCCCGTCGCTCCACCCCGGGGATGGTCCGCAGCAGCCCCAGCTCAGTCTCGAAAGGGGCGATCACCTTGTCGATCTCGCGGCTGAGCTGGTCGATCGCCGCCTCCAGGAAGTCGAGCTTGGCCAGGATGGTGCGCACCAGCAGGGCGTGGTGGGCGCCGAAGCGCCCGGCCAGCGCCTCTTCGAGCTGAGGGCGCTTGTCCCGCATCCGCCCGCGGGCGAACTGCGCCAGGACCTCGGGGTCGCGCTCGCCGGCCACGAGGGCCTCGAGCATGTCGCGCGCCGAGCGGCCCTGGATGTCGGTGGCCACGCTGGACAGCTTGACCCCGGCGTCTTGGAGCACCTTGTCGAGACGCTGGGCCTCCCGTCCCCGCTCGTCGATCTGGGCCTTGCGGTAACGGGTGAGGTTGCGCAGCTGGCGGATGGGCTTGGGCGGCACGAAGCTGGGCCGGCACATCCCCCGCTCGGCGAGCTTGGCCAGCCAGATCGCATCCTGCCGATCGGTCTTGGGCCGCCCGGGCACGTTCTTGACGCCCCGCGCGTTGACCAGCCAGCACTGGAACCCTTCGGCCTCCAGCAGCCAGTCAACCCCTTTCCAGTAGCCCGACGTTGATTCATCACCACACGGGTGACACCCCAGCACTGCAACCAATCGGCCAACTCCAGCAGCGCGCCGGTGGTGAGGTGGCTCCCAGCGTC
>JBOGIC010000517.1:0-5255 GCA_050744985.1 Acidimicrobiales bacterium | reverse complement strand
AGATCAACGGACGGGGCTACGTCGCCTCGTTCAACTTCACCGGCTCGGATCAGCAGAAGCCGGTCGGCGTCGCCTCAGGCGGTGAACGCAACCGCGTGCACCTCGCCAAGATGCTGCGCCGCGGCGGCAACGTGCTGCTCCTCGACGAGCCCAGCAACGACCTCGACGTGGACACGCTGCGTGCCCTCGAGGACGGGCTGGAGGCGTTCCCGGGATGTGCGGTCGTCATCAGCCACGACCGGTGGTTTCTCGACCGCATCTGCACCCATGTGCTCGCCTTCGAAGGCGACAGCCAGGTGCGGTGGTTCGAAGGCAACTACACCGAGTACGAGGCGTGGCGGCACAAAGAGCTCGGCGCCGCCGCCGATCAGCCCCACCGCGTCAAGTACAAGCCGCTGGTTCGGTAGGCCCTCTGACGGCTACTTCGACAGCACGTTGATGGCCTGGGCCCAGAGCACGAACTTGTTCGTCGCCAGGTCACGGACCGTTTCGATGCCGAAGGCCGCCTTCAAATGCTGGGCATCACCGTCGGACACTCCTTCGAGGGCGGAGATGGGCGCGGCGGCCAGCTCCTTGAAGTCCTTGTCCTCGTAGGCCTTGTCGAGGATCTTCGCAAGATCAGCCATTGGAGCCCTCCTCGTGGGTCGCGTCGGGCAGACGGGGGCCCGCCGCTCCCGCACCCCGACGTGCGGCCCACCGTACCCGCACCCACGAATCGCTTGATCACCGGACCTCAACGCGATACCAATCGCGCCAATGGCACGAATCGTGCGTTTCACCGACAACGTGAACGACCTGTCCAACCAGAACGGCTTCCAGTTCGAGTTCGTCTGCGAGCGGTGCGGCAACGGGTACCGGTCGCCGTACATCACCAACGTCCGTGAGCGAGGGCGCGGCCTTCTGCGCAGCGCCGGGTCGCTGTTCGGAGGGAAGCTCGCGGAGCTGAGCGGGGCGGCCGAGCAGCTCGACTTCGACCGGGCCACGAACTCGCCCGCCAAGGACAAGGCCATGGGCGAGGCGGTCGAGGCCGTCCAGGACGAGTTCAAGCAGTGCCGCAACTGCGGCAACTGGGTCTGCGTCAGCGTCTGCTGGAACGACGAGATCGGCCAGTGCCTGACGTGCTCCCCGAGCGTCGGCGACGTCGTGTCGGCCGCCCAGGCGGCGGCGCAGGTCGAGCAGATCCAGGCGAAGGCGCGCGACGTCGATTGGACGTCCGAGCTCGACATGACCGAGCGGGCGAAGGTGCGCTGCCCGTCGTGCGGCGCCAGCGTCCAGGGCGGGAAGTTCTGCCCGGAGTGCGGAGGTGCGCTGGCCAAGAAGAAGTTCTGCGGCAACTGCGGTACGGAGATGGACGCCAGCAAAAAGTTCTGCTCCGAGTGCGGGCAGGCGGTCTGACGGGCAGCTGGCGGGCGGCCCCGACGTGGTGCTGGACCAGCTCGGTCGTGGACGCGACCAGTTCCCCCGGGAGCTTCGTGAGGCGCGGGCCCTCATTTTCTGGAACTGAGTGTCGCAGACCACCCATGCGGTAGTCGGCGGCACTCAGTTCGACGACCGAACGGCGGGGAGCCCATCACCCGCCGGAGCCGGTCACCGGACGACCCCGCCGCACCGGCCCGAACTAGCTGCGCGGCGCACCTATTGATGCGGCGGCGTTGGTGAACCCAGAATCCCCATTGCGTGGGTGGGCGGAAGGGGGCGGATATGTCGATCCGGTCGGGGGGTTGGCGGCGGGCCCGGGGATTCGTCACCGCTGGCTTCGTCGCGGCGGTATCGGTCCTCGGCATCGCGATGCGGGCCGGCGCCGCCGAGCAGCTAGTGCCGCCGGTCGTGACTCCGGGCATCCAGGTGAACAGGGAAATCGTCCCGACCCGAATCCACTACAACCAGCAGATCCTCGTCGATCCCACCGATCCGAACACGCTGGTGATCGTCGAGTCGAACCTGGCGACCAACCTGGGCGGGTGCCCCGTGCACGTGAGCCGGGACAGGGGCCGGACCTGGTCGACGCAGAAGGCCGAGCCCAAGCCCCCGGAGTTCGGGACCTGCATCCGCGCCAGCTTCGGCCCGGCGATGGCGGCGGCGTTCGGCCGCGACGGCACGCTCTACGTCCACGCCGCCGGCGCACCCGTGGCGATGGGCCTCGGTGTTACTGACCCGTACGTCGCCCGCAGCCGCGACCTGGGCGCCACGTGGGAGTTCACGACCATCGTCCGCGGCAGCGAGGAGGTCGAGTTCACCCGGGTCGACGGCACCAAGGTCAAAGACACCGGCCGCTACAACCGGCTCTCCCTGACGACCCATCCGACCGACCCGTCGATGGTCTACGCCGGCATGCTGATCAACCCGGGCAACCTGGCGATCCTCACGGCGGCGCCGATCCGCAGCCTGGTGGCGGTGTCGAGCGACGGCGGGCGCACGTTCGGCCCGCCCGTCGACATATTCAAGGACACGCCGCCGACGGAGATCTACGGCTCCGACGTCCCGGCGTTGGCCGTCGACAAGAACGGCGTGATCTACGCGTTCACCAAGGAGCGCCCGCCCGCGCCGGCGGGGGCCACGGCGCCCACGGCACCGCCGCCCGTGGCCACCCCGACCACCGAGCCACCGCCGCCTACCACGGCGCCCCTCGCCGGGGCTGGGTGCCCACCGGCTCCGGCGCGCACCCAGCCGGCCGCCCCGGCCAGCACCGTCCCGCCCGTCAACACCCAACTGGGCGCGGCGGGGGCCGGCGACCGGTTGCTGTTCGCCAAGTCCACCGACGGCGGCAAGACGTGGACGGGCCGGTCAATCGACGACAGCACGGCCATCTGCCGGTTCTGCCTGACGACGCCTCAGGCCGGCATCAACACCAAGACGGGCGAGGTGTTCGTCGTGTTCGAGCAGAGCGACGTCGCACCGCCGGTCGCCCGCGAGGACCGCAACATCTTCTTCATGTCGTCGGCGGACGGCGGTGCCACCTTCTCGAAGCGGGTGCGGCTCAACGACGACCTCGAGCCCAACCGCAAGCCAGGGTTCAACCAGGTCTTCCCGAACCTGAGCGTGGCGCCCAACGGCCGGATCGACGTCGTCTGGTTCGATTTCCGTAGCGACGGGATGTTCAACGGCGAGGGCACGGGGCGGTCGGACTACCTCAACGAGACGTGCTGGGACGCGTACTACACGTACTCGAACGACAGCGGCCGCACGTGGGCCGAGCAGAACCTCCGCATCAGCGATCGCTCGATGAACAAGGACGAAGGCATTTCGGTCAACCCGGCCTACGGCCCCATGGGCCCGATGGGCATCGCGTCCTCGGACGGGGCGGCATACGTGGCCTGGCCGGACTCCCGCGCCGGACGACCACTCGTCCCTCTTCAGGACACGTATTTCGCCTCCGTCCTCTTCGAGGAGCCGACCCTGCCCTCGGACTCATCGCTCACATGGAGCTCGGTCGTGCTGGGCGTCGGCATCGGGCTTGCGGCCGCCGGGCTCGTGGCCCTCGCGGTGGGCGCCCGCCTGCGCCGCTCCCGGGAAGGCCCGGGAGCTGAAGCCGGCGCGGGG
This sequence comes from Acidimicrobiales bacterium, assembly GCA_050744985.1. Taxonomy (GTDB): domain Bacteria; phylum Actinomycetota; class Acidimicrobiia; order Acidimicrobiales; family AC-14; genus JBOGIC01. The sequence continues at coordinate 1,715 of JBOGIC010000517.1, read as the reverse complement.
TGAGCGCGCAGCCTTCGGTCTTGGGCTTCTTCTCGATGAGCACAGTGGGCTGACCCTCACAGAGCTGGGTTCTCTGCTCACCGCGTCGTGAGCGATGATGAGCCGCTGTGCGTGACGGGATCCTCGGCCGCCGGCGCGAGATGGAAACCCTCGGCGCTTCGCTCGATGCCGCCCGGGAGGGGCACGGCCGGCTCGTGCTCGGCGTCGGCGAGCCCGGGATCGGCAAGACCCGGCTGGCTCAGGAGCTCGCCGGCGTCGCGCTCGCCGGCGGAACGACGGTGGCCTGGGGGCGCTGCGTCGAAGCCGAGGGATCGCCCGCCTTCTGGCCCTGGAGGCAGGTCCTGCGGTCGCTCGGCGTCGATCCCGACCCGGTGCTCGGCGGCGATGTCGAGTCGCCCGGCGACCGTTTCCGGGTCTTCGACAACGTCGCTCAGTCGATTCGCGCCGCCGCCGGACGCCGCGGGCTGCTCCTCGTCCTCGAGGACTTCCACTGGGCCGACGAACCGTCGCTCCTGGCGCTCCGACACCTGGTCGTCGACATCGCGGACGCCCGCCTGCTCGTCTTCGCGACGTTCCGCGACTTCGAACCGGCCAGCCTGCTCCCGCGCGTCCTGCCCGACCTGATGCGGTCCCCGGCCGTGCAGCGGCTCGACCTGCGCGGGTTCGGCCTGGCCGAGGTGCAAGAAGAGCTGTCCCGCATGGCGGCGAAAGACTCGGCAGCGCAGGCCGCCGCCGTGCTGGAAGTGACCGGCGGCAACCCGCTGTTCGTCCGTGAGGTGGCGCGGGCCATGGCCGACGGGACATGGCGCCCCGACCGGCCCCCGGCGACCGTGCTCGATCTCGTCGGAGCCCGGCTCGACCGGGTGTCGTCCGGATGCCGCCGGCTGGTCCAGATGGCGGCCATCGTGGGCCGCGACTTTTCGATCCCGCTCGTCGCGGTTGCGCTGGACGAAGCCGTCGACGACTGCCTGCCGCTCATCGACGAGGCGATCGCCTACGGCCTGGTCGATCCCGCCGGCAGCGCGGGCGAGTACCGATTCGTCCACGCGCTGACTCGCGAGGCGGTCGAGGCCTCGCTCACGATCCCGGACCGGCTCGCCCACCATCGCGCCGTGGCCATGGCCACCGAAGCGACCTACGCGAACGAGCTTTCCGAGCACCTTCTCGACATCGCTCGCCACTGGGCCGAGCTGGCGCCGTACGGCGAGAGCCTCAACGCCCGGATATGGGCGATGCGCGCCGCCGACGACGCGGTCCGGCGCCTGGCCTACGAAGAGGGGGCGCGGCTCTACCGGTCCGGGCTCGCGTTCGGTGGAGCGTCGATGAGCGACGACGAGCGGTGCCGGACGTTGATGTCGCTCGGTCGCGCCGCGTACTTCGCCGGGGACGTCGAGGGGTGCCGCGACGCGGCCGTCGCGGCCGCCGACGCGGCACGCGCCGCCCAGAACGCCGAGTTGGCGGCGGAGGCGGCTCTGGTCCTCGAGGTGACCGCCGACCCGGCCGTGAACGCCGTGGCCGACCATCTGAGCGAGCAGGCCCTCATCGGCCTGGGCGATCATGGGCACGAAGCGCTGCGGGCCCGGCTGCTCGCGCAGCGCGGGCATCTCGCCTTCTACGACGGCGACGAGGGCCGCTTTGCGTCGCTCAGCGCCGCGGCCCTCGATCTGGCGCGCCGGTCCGGCGACGACGGGGCGCTCGCGGCGGCCCTACACGCC
>JBOGIC010000516.1:0-3911 GCA_050744985.1 Acidimicrobiales bacterium | reverse complement strand
TCTCCACGTCGGGACGCCCCATGGCGGCGCTGACCTCGCCGGCCAGCCGGCACAGCTCAGCCTCGTAGTAGTGCTCCCCGGTGGCCTCGGCCTCGGCCAGCCCGCGCTCGACGGCGGCGAGGGCGAGGTCGTGGCGCCCCGCCGCCCGGGAGGCGTCGGCCTGTAACCACATGAAGTAGGTCATGGCCAGGCGCCAGCCCGAGGCCCGCAGGGACGTGTTGGAGCGGCCGATGCGGTCGAGCCCCGCATGCGGGTCGCCGAGGTGCGCGTCGGCCCATCCGGCCAGCACGTCGCCCGCGGTCTCCAACGGGCCCAGCGAAGCGTCGGCGGCCAGCCGGGCGACCTCATCGGTCCAGTGCGCGACCTCCTCCGGGCACCCCTTCATGGTGGCGAGCTTGGCCGAGTAGAGGAAGGTGATCGCCTCGGTCAGGCGGTGCTCGACCAGCTGGGCGACGGAGCGGGCGTTCGCGAGGAGCGCGTCAGCCTCCTCGGCGTCCCCGGCGAGCCAGCGGGCGCACGCGAGGTAGCAGCGGCAGGCGATGCCGGGGATCAACACGGGGATCAGGTCGGCGCCCGCCCCGGCGCCACAGTTCTCCGTGACCTTCACCAGATGGCGCTCGGCCTCGCCGACGTCGCCGGTGAACAGGGCGGCCATGCCGAGGGTCTCGTGCCCGGCCAGCGCGAACAGCGGCGCCGGCGAGCCCTCGGCCAACGCGAGCAGCTCCTCGCCGAACCGGACGGACACGGCGAACTGACCCCGCGTGCGGGTGAGGCGCGCCAGCCCCCAGATCGAGTTCAGGACCTCCGGCGTGTCGCCCAGCTGGCGGCTCAGCTCGCGGGCCTCGCTCCAGACCGCCGCGACTGCGTCGGAGTGGTACCCGTGGGTCACGCTCAGCAGCGTGGCCAGCCGGTGGCACACCTCGAGCTCGTTGTGCGTCCGCTCGCGGCTCGGCGGGAGGTAGCGCACGGCGACCAGCGCCCGGCGCAGGAGCTCTTCCGCCTGCTCGTAGGCGAGCCGTCGCTCGGACACCTCGGCGGCGACCCGGGCGGCCGCGAAGGCCTCCTCGAGATCGACGTCCGGTGCCGCGGCGAGCAGGTGGTGGGCCCGTTCCACGGCGTGGTCCCGGTCGTCCCCGTAGGCGACGCGCAGCGCCGCTGCGGCACGGACGTGGGCCCGGGCGCAGGCCGCGTCGGTCATCTCCGCCTGGATCGTCTCCTGGACGAGGGCGTGCGAGAAGCGGAGTGCGGGCGCGGGCACGAGCAGGCCGGAGGCGAGCGCCGGGTCGAGCCGCTCGGCCACCTCGTCCTCCTCGATCCGGCCGGCGGCGGCCAGCAGCGAGGCGTCGAGGTCCCGGCCCAGGATGGCCGCCTGGCCCAGCAGCTCACGCGTCGGCGCGGGTATCCGGCCGAGCCGCTCCCGTATCACGTCGCGCACGCCGGCCGGCACCCGCACGTCGGGGGCCAGGTCGCCGGTCAGGGCATCCTCGCCGGAGAGCAGCCGCGCCAGTTCCACCACGAAGAACGGGTTGCCGTCGGTCCGGGCGTAGACGGTGGCCGCGACCGCCGGGCTGGGCGTGACGCCGACCGTCTCGTTGATGAACAGCCCGCATTCGGCCTCGCTCAACCCGCCGAGCGTGATTCGATGGCACGAGGGTCGGCCGCCCAGGCCGCCCACGACCGCGGCGAGGGGGCCACCGACGGCGGGGTCGGCGTCGCGGAAGGTGGGGACGAGGAGGAGGGGGCTCGCCGCCGTGCGGTGGGCGACGAACTCCATGAGGTGCAGGGACGGCAGGTCGGCCCAGTGCACGTCCTCGAGCACGACGACGAGCGGCGTCGAAGCGGCGACGCCCGTCACCAGCCCGTGCACGGCGCGGAAGAGGTGGGCGCGCGCCACGCCGGGGTCGACGGCGGCCGGCGGCTCCACGTCGGGCACCAGGTCCTTGACGTCCGGCACGATCTGGGCGATCTCGCCGGCCCCGGGTTCGAGGGCCGGGCGCACCACCTCGGGATCGACGCCGGCGATGAGACCTCGGATGACCTGCACCCACGGCCAGAACGACGGGGCGCCCTGACCCTCGTCGCAGGCACCCCAGACGACGAGGGTCGACTGGTCGGCGGCGCGGGCGACGACCTCCTCCACCAGCCGGGTCTTGCCGATGCCGGGTTCCCCGGACACCAGCACCACGCTGCCCCGGCCGGAGCGAACCTCGGCCAGCCGCTGGTCGAACAGGCGCAGCTCGTCGTCCCGCCCGACCAGCCCGCGGCTGGACACGCCGGCCCGGCTCGAATCCGTGCCCGGAGCACTCTCGGCGGCGGGTGCCGGTGCCGGCGGCCGGTAGGGCGGGAACGTGGTGGGAACGGCGGGCACCGGCGCCCCCAGCTCGGGCGCCTGGCGGAGGATGTCGTGCTCCATCTGGCGCAGCATCGGCCCGGGCTCGATGCCCAGCTCCTCACGGAGCAGGACGCGGGCGCGGGCGGCGGCCTGGAGGGCTTCGCTCTGGCGTTCCGAGCGGTACAGTGCCAGCATCAGCAGCGCCCAGAGGCGCTCCCGGCGCGGCTGTTCGCCGATGAGGAACTCCAGCTCGGCGACGGCCTGGGCGTGACGACCGAGGGTGAGGTCGGCCTCGACGCGGTCCTCGACGGCGGCCGCCTTCAGCTCCTCGAGGCGAGCGATCTCACGGGTGGCGAACGGCTCGTCGGCGAAGTCGGCCAGGGCCGGCCCTCGCCAGAGGGCCAGCGACTCGGCCAGGACGCGGCGGGCGCCGGCGGCGTCGCCCTGCCCCAGGCGCACCCGGCCTTCCGAGGCCAAGGTCAAGAAGCGCTCGGAGTCGAGCTCGTCGGGCCCGACCCGAAGGAGGTAGCCGGGCGCCTGGGTGACGACGTAGCCCGATCGCATCCGCGTCGGCCGGTCGGGCTCGAGGGCCTGGCGGAGACCCGAGATGTACACCTGCAGGGCGCCGGTCGCCCGCGCCGGGCGTTCTTCGTCCCACAGGAGGCGGGCCAGGCGCTCGACCGGGACCACGCGGTTCGCCTCGACCAGGAGGACGGCCAGCACCGCCCGCTGCTTGGGCGGTCCCAGGTCGATCATCGACTCGCCGCGTCGGGCCTCGAGCGGGCCCAGGATGCCGAACCACATGGCCCCTCCTCGTGCGCCAGGCTAGCGGGCTCTTAAGAGGGCGTTAACTCGCGTCGGCGACACTGCAACCACAGGTTCTCCACTGACTCGAGATCCGTCACGCGGCCTCCGCGGTGGGACCCCGGGCGACGGCGGGGCCCCGCCCCAGGTGAGTCGCAGACCGAACGTGTGCCCAGCCACGGGTGGGGTGGCTGAGCATGCCCGTTGTCGGCCTCGTGGGTCGACGGGACGCCGGGCGGGGCTGTCGCATAGGCTCCCCGGCCGGAAACCAACCCGAGGAGGCCCGGCGGTGCGCACACGCAAACCGAACCGGCCCTGCGGAGTGGGGCGGATCAGCACGTCTTCCCCCGTGCATGGCCGAGCCGAGAGGTTCGCTCGCGCGACACGCGCGTGCAAGGCAGGAGAGGAGGTTGCCCGTGTCTAAGCGCCTCATCGGCCCGGTGGTGACCGCCGCGGCCCTTGTCGTCGGGAGCCTCGTGTGGTCGTCGGCCCCGGCCGGCTCGCAGACCGACTGCAGCCTGAACGAGGCATACACCAACCCGACGGGCGGCACTTCACCCATCATCAGCGACACCACGCCGTTCATCTCCTTCACCGCGACCAACCCGTCGCTCGTGTTGTTCCCGGTCGATGCGAACAACGCCATCTTCTGCGACGCCAATGGCCAGGACCGAAACCCCTCGACGGGCCAGATCCAGTCCTGGCAGGTGCCGGCGGGCACGCCGCTCGCCGACCTGAGGCACCAGGCCCCGGCCGGGTTCTTCGTCCAGGGCAT
>JBOGIC010000515.1:0-1744 GCA_050744985.1 Acidimicrobiales bacterium | reverse complement strand
GGTGGGGCCCGCCGAGGGCGAGGGCGGCGGCGGGGGGGAAGGGGGCGGGAACAGGGGTCCCGGGCGGTCGCGATCGCGCCGGCTGAGCAGCACCGCACCACCCACGGCGATGAGGGCCACCGCCAGCGGGAACCCGCCCCAGCCGTCGTTGCCGAAGGCGTCGAAGAACAGCAGGCAGGCGAGGATGCTCAGCACGACCAGGACCCAGGTCCGGCGCTGCTTCACGAGCTTGTCGACCTCGGTGACACCCGTGTCGTCGGGGATAAGGAGCCAGCCCACGACGTAGAGGAGGATGCCGGTGCCTCCGGCCAGGGCGAACACGACGAAGGCGATCCGGAAGACCACCGGGTCGATCCCGAAGTGCCGCCCCAGCCCACCGCAGAGCCCGGTGAGCACCTTGTCGTCGCTCGACCGGGTGAGCCGCCGGTAACCCGACGCCGGGGGCGGCGGGGGCGGCGGAGGCGGGGGCGGGGGTGGCGGGGACTCGTCGGTCGCGTTCATGGGCTCAGCCTGCGCTCCGGGCGCCGTCGAGTACATCCGTCACGTCCCGGGTTCGTCCCGTAGGGAGTCCCGGAGCCCGGGCTCCGTCGGAGTCCCGATGGTCGGACGACACGCCAGGTGGGATCATGCGACGTGTGACGCACGTCCGTCTCACCCGCAGCCGGCACGATCGTGTGCTCGCCGGGGTCTGCGGCGGGATCGCCCACGCCACCGGCATCGACCCGCTCGTGGTGCGGCTGATCGCCGTCGCGCTCGTGCTGTTCGGCGGTGCCGGGGCCATCGCCTACGGCGCCGCCTGGCTGCTGCTCCCCCTGGAAGGCCAGGACGAGTCGCCGGCGCTCGGAGCGGCTCGTGAGAAGAATCGGGACGTCGTCCAGGTGCTCGCCGTCGGAGCAATCGGCCTGGGGCTCATCCTGCTGGTGCGGGCGACGGGGTTCTGGTTCAACGACGCCGTGGTGTGGCCGGTGGCGCTCGCGGGGGCCGGGCTGGCCGTCATCTGGCGCCAAGCCGACGGCAACCCCAGGGGCGGGGGCCGGGGCGGCCGGTTCGACGTGCACTCGCGCCGTGTCGCGTTGGCACGCGTGGCCATCGGCGTGGTGCTGGTGATCATCGGCGTGAGCACGTTCCTCGCCGCCAGCAACGCCTTCACCGCGGTCCGCCAGGCGGTGCTGGCGAGCGTCGGGATCGTCGCCGGCCTGGCCATCATCTCCGGGCCCTGGTGGCTGCGCCTCGGGCGCGACCTGGCCGAGGAGCGCCGGGAACGCATCCGCTCGCAGGAACGGGCCGAGATGGCGGCCCATCTGCACGACTCGGTGCTGCAGACGCTGGCGATCATCCAGCGCACGGCCGACGACCCCCGCGCCGTCGTGGCCATGGCGCGCCGCCAGGAGCGCGAGCTGCGCGGCTGGCTGTACAACCAGGGTGAGGCAGAGAGGGACTCGCACTCGCTGGCCGCCGCGCTGGCCCGGACGGCGGAGGAGGTCGAGGGGCTGCACGGCGTGCCCGTGGAGGTCGTGCACGTCGGCGACTGTCCGGTCGACGAGCGCCTCGACGCCATGCTCGGGGCGGCGCGGGAAGCCATGGTCAACGCCTCGAAGTGGTCGGGCGAGAAGACCGTCTCGGTCTACACCGAGGTGCGCGACGACGCCGTGTCGATGTTCGTCCGGGACTGGGGCAAGGGGTTCGACGTCGAGGCGATCGGCCCCGACCACCACGGCATCCGGGAGTCGATCCGGGGGCGGAT
>JBOGIC010000514.1:0-4376 GCA_050744985.1 Acidimicrobiales bacterium | reverse complement strand
CACGACCACCACTTCCCCGACGCCTGGGCCGCCGCCGCATGAGCTGAACAAGACCAGCGCGGCGTCAAGCTACGCCGCGCCCAAACAATCTCGCGGACCGCGCAAGTCCTCCGGCCCAATTGCATAGACAGCCGTGCTTTCCTCCGGAGCACTCCGGCCCGCCAGTGGGCGCGGACACACCGTCAACCCCGGGTAGACAGAAGTACCCTTGCGCCGTGCGGCGGCTCTGGCGGAAATCTGGCTCTCATTCGCGTCTCGGCCAGCTGCGGACCATCGAATCGGATGCTCTCGCAGGGCAAGGCGTCTCCCCCGACAGCGCCGGTCGGTGGAAGCCGTGGACGGTGTGGCCCGCCATGGTTGCCACCCTAGGAACGGTCATCGCCGGACGGGCACTTGGCCGAGGCGGTGGTGATCTCAGGGCGGGCGTCGTGATTGGGTTGATCGTGCAGAACCTGCTCTGCGTCGCTCTGGCCCTTTTCCTTGCCGCCGCTCAGGCCAAGCCCCGTGCCGTGGACTCCGGGTTACGGCGCCCCCAGCTCCTTCGCGCCGCCGGACTGATGACCGTGATGGGTCTGGCTCTTCTCGCACTCAGTGCGGCGTGGGTCGCAGCGCTCGGGCTCGCCGACAGTGGACCGACCATCACGGACCGGCTGGTGGCCGACAGGAGCACGTCGCACGCTCTACTCGTGCTCGTCATGGTGGCCGTCGCCGTTCTACTGGGCGAGGAGTTCGTCTTCCGAGGCTACGTCTTCCGGGCCCTTCGCAACCGGTGGGGGCTTGGCCGGCCGCAGTCTTGAGCAGCGTGGGCTTCGCCGTGACTCACGTCGGCTGGCTGCCTCTGGGGCTGGTTGTCTTCACCGCCGTGTTTGGGCTTGGGCTCTGCCTCCTGTACCACTGGACGGGCTCGCTGTACCCGCCCCTCGCCCTTCATGCGGTTGCCAACTCGCTGCCCGCGGCCACGGACGTGGGCTGGACCTGGCAGGTGCCCTTGGCGGTCGTGTTTTCGGTCCTCGTCACGCTTGTGCTCGCGCGGCTCGTCGCCGTAGGACTGGATGCCCACTCCGAGTGGTTCGATCGACCGCTCGTGCCGCGAAATGACCTGTCGTGACCGGCGGATGGGTCGAGGACGCAGCGGCGTCCGGCGAAGAGATCACCTTGCGCGGCGGGTCGATGACGCCCGGCGTCGTCCGCAGCGGCGACACCGTTCGTCGACCGGTCGGCAAGTGGGCGCCAGCCGTTCACGCCGTTCTTCGCCACCTCGAGGGGGCAGGCTTCGAAGGCGCGCCGCGCGTGATCGGCATCGACGGCGATCACGAGGTCCTTACCTTCATCGAAGGCCGCCCCGGCGTGCGCCCTCGCCCCCCTGCGCTCCTTCAGGATTGCGGTCTTGAGGGACTCGGGAGACTGCTCCGGGCGTGTCACGACGCTCACCGGGGCTTCGTGCCTGCCTCTGACGCGGTGTGGATGGTGGGTCCGGTGGCCTGGGCGCGTGGATATGTCGTGCGTCACGGCGACCTCGTGCCAGGGAACACGATCTGGCAAGGCGACGTTCCTGTCGCCCTCATCGATTGGGATTTCGCCGAGCCGGGCCTCCCGCTGGTCGACCTCGCTCATCTGGCGTGGACTGCGGTCCCACTGCGCTCGGATGGGCAATGGCGTGAGGAGGGGTTCGAACGTGTTCCCGACCTGCGTCATCGCCTCCATGTGGTGTGCGAAGCGTACGGGCGGTTCTCACCACGCGAGGTCCTCGACGCGCTGGTCGGGCTCCACCGAGCGATGAGCGAACGTACGATCCGCTTGGGCGCGGCCGGCATCGAGCCGTTTCGCACCCTTCTCCAACGCCGCGACCCACAGGTCGGGGAGGAGCAGCGGTTGTGGCTTGAACGCAACCGCGGATGGCTCGGGTCTGAAAGCTGAAGGGCATTCGCTACCGTGCCTCGGTGACGCTGCTCCGGTGCTGTTGGTCCTGATCGGGTGGTCCGATCACTGGTCCGAACCAGGTGAGTGGAGCCATTGGGCTGGGTCGCGATCACCGGTAGACGCCCGCCGGTTACCGCCCGCCGTGCCGACCTCGCCTACGCTCGGCATCTTGCTCAGGGATCGACGACTGGGTCCCCGCAGGAGGATCGGCCAACGGGCGAGACTCTCCGAATGGCGACGGATGTACCGCTTGAGACTGGTTACGGGCCGGGGACGCCACCGGGCGACAACCTCTGCAATGACTATGCGCAGAACCTCGCCGTCGCCTACCGGTCGCTCGCCCAGGCGCGTGGCGACCGCCTCGAGGTTCACAACGACCTCTCCCTGATGCTCGTCGACCGAGGCTCGCCGTCGGAGTTCGGCAACATCGCCGTGGCGCGCCGGCCGCTGGGCGACAGGGAATGGCAGGACGCCGCTGAACGCCTGCACGTGTTCTATTCGGGCCAAGACGGAGGCCCGTTTCTGGTCTTCTCCGCCTGGACGACGCCTGACCTGACCGGAGTCGACTTCGGGCGCATCGGACACCCGCCGCTGATGCTGCGCATGCCTGCACCCGTAGCGGATCGGGCCATCGAAGGCTTCGAGATCCGGCCGGTGACGGACGCAGCATCGGCCGAGGAGTGGGAACGCGCCTTCGTCTCCGGCTTCCCCGAGCCGGCGCTTCAGCCGTTCCTGCCGGGAAGCCTGCTGCCCGAGCGCGCCCTCAACGCGACGGGCTGGCGGCACTGGATCGGCTACCTCGACGATCGACCGGTCGCGACCGCATCGGCCTACCTGGCTAGCACACACGTCGACGTCGAGTACGTCGCCACGCTCCCTTCTGCACGCGGTCGGGGGATCGGAGGAGCGATGACGGCTCAGGCGACGCTCGCGGCCTCGCACGTGCCGGCGATGCTGATCGCCAGCGACCTCGGCCGGCCGGTCTACGAGCGTCTCGGCTACCGTGCGCTCTTGCGCTACACCCTCTGGGCGGGGCACCGGGCGTCCCGACGCCCGAGCTCGTAGCGCTCGAACGGACTCACATCTCGCCGGTGCGACGGGTGCGCGGCCGCAGTCGCACCAGCGGTGGCGTAGACCCAGCGGTCGCCCACGGGCGCGACGGCAGACCACAGGAGTTCGCTTGCGTTGAGGGATCGAAGGGTCGTCGTGTCGCCGTCGACGACGACGCTGAGGTGGTTCTCGTTGATCGTGAGCGGGTACACCGGCTCGACGTTGAGGATCAGCTCGACCGACGGCTGCCTACTGGGGTTCCGCTTGTTGATGGGAGGGGGGCGGGCCGCCGTCTTTTCGGTCGGCAGCCGACTGGGGCGCCAAAGGCGCCGAAGAGCGAGCGCCGAAATCTGGCACAACGTTCAAGGAACCCGCGACCGAGTAGATCTAGACGAGGAGCACCCGGACGAACGACTGCAGCGCCTCGTCGTCATTCGGGTCGACGTGGATGGGCGGAAGGGCGAGGAACGAGGCGACAAGCCTCACGAACGCCTCGCCCAGGAGCGCCGGATCGTCCACCCGGACCACGTTGGATGCTACGAACTGGTTGAGAGCCCTCGTCACGCCGTCGAAGATCCCGGCCATGATCGCCCCCTGGTCGAGCACCAGGACCGCTACCAGGCCATGCTCGTCCGCCTCGAGAACCCCGCGCACGACCGGGTGCGCGCGGACATGCCGCAGGGTGAAGGCAAAGGCATCCGCGAGGTCGTCGGCGACAAGAGGGCGCCGAGCTCCGAGGAGGGCCTCGAGGGCTTCGAGGTAGCGGTCGACCTCGCGAACGAAGAGGCGAACGAACAGGTGCTCGCGAGTGGGATGGTGCTTGTACAGCGTCTGCCGGGAGCAACCGGCGGTCCGCGCGACGTCGTCCATCGTCGTGCGGCGGAGCCCATGGCGGGCGACCCACCGTCGCCGCCGCGTCGAGCAGACGGGCTGCCAGCGGCGTCCCTTCGACCGCGCCGTTCTCGCCACGTTGACGGGTTGACACTCTTTGTTAGCTGTCAGTCCATGCTCGAGAGCTTGGCACGCGCCTGCTGCCGCCAAACGCTGGCGGGTGGTCGGTTTCTGGTTGGTCGGTTTTATCGCGGTCGGGGTCCTCTCGGCCACGAACGGCGGCCGGCTCGACAACAACCTGGACCTGCCGGGGACCGAGTCGCAGCGAGCGTTCGACCTCCTGCGCTCGAAGTTCCCCGAGCTGGCGGGCGACACCGCGGTCGTCGCCTTCCGCGCCGAAGACGGGGTGACGGAAGAAGCGGTCCGTTCCCGGATGGAGCAGGTGTTCGCCGAGATCGAACGCCTCGACCATGTCGTCGCAGTCAGGAATCCGTACTCGACACCGGGCATGGGCGTCTCCCGAGATGGGCGGATCGCCTTCGCCATGGTGCAGTTCGACGTGCGAGCGACCGAGG
>JBOGIC010000513.1:0-2715 GCA_050744985.1 Acidimicrobiales bacterium | reverse complement strand
GCGCCGGCGGCGTTGAGCACGCGGGCGTGCTCCACCGGGTCGTAGCGGGGGTCGAAGATGGCGGCGGCCGCGTCGAAGTGGGTGAGCGCCTTGCGCAGTCCCTCGCCCTGGGTGCCGGTGGACTCGGCGTACGCCAGCCCCAGCCGGTACGACAGGGCGGCATACTCGTGGGGCCGGTCGCCGCGCGGCGTGCGGGCCAACTGGTCTTCCAGGGACTTGATGACCGCGGCGCGGTCGGACATGGACGTCTGGGTCGACATCTAGGCGCCACTCCCCGCCGGCGCCGCCTGCATCTCGCGGATGTTGCGGAACACCTCTTCTATCGCCAGGGGGATGGCGGCCTCCACGGGCTGGGACATCGGCCCGCCCGGCGTGTCGGCGTCGACGGGCTGGCAGCCGATCATGATCAGCTTCTCGGGCAGCACGCCCAGCGCCTTGCTCAGCATGAACACCCGCTCAGGGGTGGCCAGGTGCATGTCGGCCAACAGGTCCATCCGCTCGTCGAGGCTCACGGCGTGCACGTCGATCACGTCGGGCACGATGGTCATGACCTGGCCGGGCGGGCGCCCGAGGTCGACACAGTCCAGCACGATCAGGGCGTCCCAGCGAGCTTGGAGCTCCTGCACGAGGTGCATGCCCCCGATGCCGGTCTCCACGACCTTGACACCGGCGGGCATCTTCATCTTCTCCATCCGCCGCGCCGCCTCGACGCCGAACGCGTCGTCGGAGCGCAGCACGTTGCCCACCCCGGCCACCAGCACCCGCACCGTGGGGCTCACCGCTGGTCGTCGGGCGCGTCAGCCCTGATGGCCCCGGTCGCCTGCTCGGCCGCCCGGAGGGCGTAGCCCTTCACGACCCAGAAGGTGATGTAGTCCTCCAGCTCCTGGCGGGCACGCGCGCTGAGCTTCTCGCTGGCGTTGTCGACCCGGTTGCGCACTTCGGAGCCGATGATCTGGTCGAGCACGTCGAGGACGCGGTCTTCGTCGGAGATGAGGTGCCGGTGCAGCTCGGCGTCGTCGCTGCGCAGCGCCACCGCGATCGTGTCGGTCTGGGCCACCACGGTATCGAGCGGCGGCATGTCCCCGGGCGGGCTGGCCACCAGGAGGAGCTCGACATCGTCCTCCTCGACCCGCCGGGCGCAGTAGCCCTTGGTGTAGGCGGCGTTGGCCCAGATGGCGAAGTTGCCGGGCTGGGCATCGCGCTCGGCCGCCATGTCGGCTTGGACCACCTCGCGGGCGAGCTGGGTGAACGGTTCGGACTGCGCCAGGGCGCGCGCCCGGAAGGCCATCTGGTCGGCGGTGAGGAGCATCACGAGCGCCCCGGTGTCGGGACGCGGGTCATGACGCTGACCTGGTCGGCGGTGAGGAGCACTCCCCTATTGCAGCTCGTGGCCGCGGATCTGGAGGAGCTGCGCCGGCTGCTCGGCGCCATCGCCGCCGCCGTGATCGTGGCCGGCGTGGCCGCCGTGGCCGTTGCCGCCCTCGGCGGTGGCCGCCTCGGCTTCGGGGTCGATGACCTCCAGGCGGCGGAAGTTCGGCCAGTGCCGCCGCAGCGCTTCTTCGACGCCGCCGGTGAGGGTGGAGTTGGAGCTCGGACAGCCGTCGCAGGAGCCCAGCATGTTCACGGTGACGACGCCGTCGCGGATGCTCTCGACGGTGATGGTGCCGCCGTGGGACTCGACGAATGGGCGCAGCTCCTCGAGGGCGGCGCTCACCGCGTCCTCGGCCTCGGCCAGCTCGCGCTCGTCGACGCCCTCACCCAGGTCGTAGGTCGCGAGGAAGGGCCCGGTGATCTCGTCGCGGGCCACGGACTCGAGGAAGATCTCGCCCCGCCAGGCGCGGATCATCTCGACCAGGCGGCCGAGACCCTCCCGGTGGAACACGTCGACCCAGTCGAGAAGCTCCTCGGCCTGGGCGCGCACCTCCCGGTCGGGGTGGCTCATCAGCGCGTCGGCCAACTCGCCCACGCGGGGCATGATGTCGGTGTAACCCAGCTGTTCGATATCGCTCATGGTCATCGCTCTATTCCTGGGGCCGGCCTCCCGGGCCGGCCGCTGCCTCTTTCGCTCCGTTCATCCCCAGTTCTTCACGAACCAGCGCCAGGACCTCGTCCACGGACGCTTCCACTTCGTCAGAGAAGCCAAGGCCGAACGACCGGTCACCCGGCTCCACCTCTATGACAACGGTATCTTGCGGGAATCCCTTCCCCCACCTGACGATCGCCAGCGTGTGGTCGAGGTCGATGATGCCGCCGATCGCCTCGGAGAGACGTTCCTTCAGCTCCTCGTCCTCCGCCGGCGGCGTGATGTCGAGCTGGTACCGGCGGATCGTCCCCGCCGGGTCGACATCGCGGGGCATGGCGCCCACCAGGATCACCTTGTGGGGCCGCAGTTCCTTCAGCCGGTCGAGCACGCGGTGGCCCGAGTAGGAGAGATCCTCCACCGTGACGCCCTTGGGCCACTGCTCGTCCTCGACGCGGCGGATGAACTGGGTGCCGAAGTCGAGGTCGCGCAGCCACGGCAGCCCGATACCACCGACGAGCACTCGCCGGGTCTTCTTCTTCTTCCTCGGTGGGGCTTCCGGTGTCGTGTCGCTCATCGCCCAGCTACGTCCTTACGTGGCAACGCCCCCGCCGGATGACGGGGGCGCCGCGAAGTTCGGTTGAATTCGGTTATTCGAAGGTGCAGCCGCAGGAGTTGACCTCCCGCACGATCAC
>JBOGIC010000512.1:0-7442 GCA_050744985.1 Acidimicrobiales bacterium | reverse complement strand
GCCGGGGCCCCCGGGGAGCCGGGCGGGCGGGGCGGGACGGAGCTCGGGCCGGCCGGGGGCGGTATCGGCCTGCGCCGCGGGGGCCGGGGCGAACTCGTTCTCCCGGGCGATGGTGACCGAGACGGCGCCCACGAACGCCGCGGTGCCGAGCGACAGCAGCAACGCGGTGCCGAGGTGGTCGGCCGTCATCGTGCTGTAGCCGACGGCCGCGAACACCGACAGCACCGTGATGGCGAAGAAGATGCGGGCGGGGGGCGTGATCATGGTCTCGGGCTCATCCGTGGGCGCTGAAGAAGAAGACGAACGTGATGATGACGGCCCAGGCGATGTTGGCGAACTGCCAGATGGCGGCCACCGCCTTCACCTGGTCGTAGCCCTCGCGGCTGAAGTGCCCGGCGAGGGTCCGGGCGCCCACCGCCACCAGCGCCAGGATGGCGATCGCCGTGTTCACCAGGTGGTAGCCGATGAACAGGTCGAACAGCGTGCCGTAGGCGTGGTCGTTGAAGCCGAAGCCGGTGCGGACCAGCGTGTACCACTGGGCGTTCACGATGGCGATGCCCAGCACGACGCTGAGGATCACGGCGATCGTGGCGCTGCGCTGGTCGTTGCGACGGACGCTCGAAACCACCCACTGCACCGAGAACGCCGTCATGGCGGCGGTGATCGTGACGGTGGTCGGGAGGTACGTCCCGACGGAGACGCCGTGCGGTGGCCACGCCGGCGCGCCGCTCTTGATCGCCACCCACATCGCCACCAGCCCGGCGAGCACCATGGCGTCGGCCACCAGGACGAGCAGCGTCCCGACGAGCACCGTGTTCTTGGGCAGCTCATGGGGGAGCCGGGGCGGACCGAGGGCCCTCCCAGTGGGTGCGGGTGCCGCCGACCCGTAGGTGGTGATCGCCATCAGTCCCCGCCCGCCTCTCGCAGGTCGAGCGCCGGGTGCGGCGAGCGCACGTCCGGCAGCTGGTCGAAGTTGTGCCGGGGTGCGGGCGACGGGGCCGTCCACTCCAAGGTGTGGCCGTCCCAGGGGTCGGCGTCGGCGGGCCGGCCCTTGTGGGCGGCGATGGTGATGAGCAGGTCGAGCACGAACACGAGGGCCCCGAGCCCGATGACGGCGGCGCCGACCGACATGGCCAGGTTCCCGAGGCCCCAGCCCTCGTGCGATGTGTAGGTGCTCGTCTGCGTGCGCATGTCCTGGGCGCCGAGCCACAGGGCCGGAAGGAAGCTCAGGAACCCGCCGCCTACCAGCAGCAGCGCCTCGACCCGGGCCATCGTGGGCGACAGGTGCCGGCCCCACACCTTCGGCCCCCAGTAGTGCACGCCGGCGACCACGGCGATGGTGGCGGGTAGGAAGTAGAGGAGGTGCATCTGGCCGACCGACCAGTAGCTGGAGTGGGAGATGCCGGTGGCGTCCACGGCGGAAACGGCACCGGCGGCGAGCCCGGCGGCCAGCACGAGGAGGGCGCCGCCGATCAGGATCATCGGGGAGGTGGCCAGACCGTCGCGCACGGCCTCGGCCCCCCGTTCCTGCGCCGCTGTGCGCAAGGTGACGAGGATGTTCAGCAACACGGCGGCCGTCGCCGCCAGCACCGCCAGGGCGCCGAGCGCGAACAGGAGCTGGCCGCGGGGCAGGTTGCGCACCTCGCTGCCCCAGCCGAAGAATCCCAGCACGCCGACGGCCGCCACCGCGACCATGGTCCGGCGGTGCTCGGCGAGCGGCCGCCCCGCCGACACGGCGACGACCTCGGCGGCGAGGCCGAGCACGGGCAGGAGGAGCGCCCACAGCAACGGGTAGGCGCCGAACCAGAACAGCCGCGGCCACAGCAGCGGGTTGCCGGCCCCGCTCGACGTGAGGCCGCCGAAGAACCGGGACCCGTAGTGGTGGTCGGCGTACAGCAGCCCGAGGGCGGCCACGACGACTGGCGCCGCCAGCAGGATCACGATCCCGGAGACGAGGATCGACCAGCTGAACAGCGGCAGCCGCCAGGTGGTGAGACCCTTCGCTCGCAGCTGGACGACCGTCGTGACGAGGTTGGCCATGGCCAGGACGGCCGCTACGAGCACGACGACCAGGCCCAGCAGCAGGAACTCGATGGCGTCGCCCCGTACGGTCAGGCGCTCGGGGATGGGCGCGTCGAACGCCCACCCGGTCACCAGGCCCTTGCCCCCCGGTGCGAACGCCGATCCGACGACGAGGCCGGTGCCGACCAGCGCCAGCCAGAACGTCATCGTCTGCAGGCGTGGGAAGGCGAGGCGCGAGGCCCCGATCTGGAGCGGCACGATGGCCGTGGCGATGCCGACCCAGGCGGGGATGAGGAACAGGAAGACCAGGATCGTGCCGTGGTAGGTCAGCAGCGTGCGGTACTGGCGGTCGGTGAGGATGTCGCCGTCGGGCCCGGCCAACTGGGCCCGGAGCACGATGGCCACCACGCCGCCGGCGACGAGGGCGACGAGGGCGAGGGCGATGAAGGCCGTCCCGACCGTCTTGTGGTCGTTGCCGGCGGCCCCGGTGCCGAGCGACGGCGGAGGAGGCGCGGGCAGTTCGGCGTCGGTCGCGGGTGCGACGTCGTCCGGGCTCGTCTCGGTCAGCGCCAACGTTCTCCCATCACAGGCCTTCTCTCCGGATGACGCGGATGCTATACAGCCCTCCGCGACCCTTCAGGTTCAACCGATGTTGAATTCGCCGAGCTGGCCGGGTGTGCTGGCCCGCTGGTCGGTCGAACCGGCGGTCGTCGTGTTGCTGGCCCTGGCGGTCGCGCTGTACGTGCGGGGGGCGCAAATCGAGCGCCCAGGGGCGCGCCATCGTGTGCTGTTCGGGGCGGGCCTGGTGGCCGTGGCGCTCGCCCTGCTGTCGCCGGTGGACACCTACGCCGAGGTCCTGCTCTCGGTGCACATGGTGCAGCACCTGCTGCTCGTGATCGTCGCGGCACCGTTGCTGGCCGGCTCGCGCTGCACGTCGGTGCTGCTGGCCGCGCTCCCCCGGCGGCTGGCGGTGCCCATCGAGGCGCTGGGCCGCTCCTGGGTGGCGCGGGTCGTCACCCACCCACTCGTCAGCTGGACGCTGTTCGCCGCCACCGGCTGGGTCGTGCACTTCTCGCCCCTGTTCGACGCCGCCCTGCGCGAGCCGGTCGCGCACGCCGCCGAGCACGTCCTGCTGCTCGGGACGGCGTTGCTGTTCTGGCGACCCGTGGTCGGTCGCGAGCCGCTGTCGTACCCGCTGCGGCTGGTCTACCTGGCCCTGGCCATGCCCCAGAACACCTTCCTGGCTCTGGCCATCTACTCCGCTGGTCACCCGCTCTACGACACCTACGTGCGCCAGGCCCGGGCGTGGGGCCCGTCGGTGCTCGACGACCAGCGCCTCGGAGGAGGGCTGATGTGGGTGGCCGGCGACCTGACGCTGCTGGTGGCCGTCCTGGCCGTTGCCGCCGCATGGGGCTCGGCGTCCATGGCGGGCGAGGACGTCTTCATCGATGAAGGATGAGCTGGTCGAGGGCCATCGCCGAGAACAGCAGCGTGACGTACTGGATGGAGTAGCCGAACAGCTTCATCGCCCGCGCCGGCGAGGCGTCACGGGTGAGCCGGAAGGCGTGCCAGGTGAACAGCGCGCCCAGAGCCACGGCGGCGGCGAGGTAGATGACGCCCATCTGCCCGACGAACCAGAACAGCAGGGTGACGGCCCAGAGGGCGATCGTGTACGCCAGGATCCGGCGGGCCGTCGTGGCCAGGCTCGTGACGGCCGGCAGCATGGGGACCTTGGCGTTGGCGTAGTCCTCGCGGTAGCGGATGGCCAGGGCCCAGAAGTGGGGCGGGGTCCAGGCGAAGATCACGGCGAACAGCACGACCGGCGCCCACGCCAGGCCGTTGGTGACGGCGGCCCACCCGACCAGCACCGGCACGGCGCCCGCGGCGCCGCCGATGACGATGTTCTGGGTCGACGTGCGCTTCAGCCAGATCGTGTAGACGAAGACGTAGAACAAGGTCGCCGACACGGCCAGGGTGGCGCTGAGGGGGTTGACCAGCACCCACAGCACCGCGGCGGCGACGACTTCGAGGGCGATGGCGAAGATCAGGGCCTGCCTCGGCGCGATCTCGCCGGTCACCAGCGGCCGGCCCTTGGTGCGGTCCATGAGCCGGTCGATGTCGCGGTCGACATACATGTTGAGGGCGTTCGCGCCCCCCGCCGCCAGCGCGCCGCCGGCCAACGTGGCCAGGATGAGCCCGATCGGCGGCAGGCCGCGCTGGGCCACGACCATCGTCGGCACCGTGGTCACGAGCAGCAGCTCGATGATGCGCGGCTTGGTGAGGGCGAGGTAGGCGGCCAGCCGAGGGCGGGCGGAGGTGTGGAGCGCCGGCTGCATTTCTGCGCCGAGACTACGGCCCTCCGTCAGATTTCCTCAAAACGAGGGGTGAGGCGCCCTCGTTGGCTCCAAACGGCGTTTGATCCGCGGAATAGGGGTCTGTGAGCCCCAATGGCGCGGAGTAAACGTTAGGCGGCCGGGGTCCAGCTCGGTACGAAGTCGCCGGCCTTGTTGCTGGTGAGCTGGCCGCGGGTGCCGCTGTCCACCGACACGACGAAGATCTCCGATCCCGACTTCCGGGTGGTCTGGTAGGCCACGTAGGTGCTGTCGGGCGAGAACGAGGGCCCGTACTCGCCGGGCTTGTCCTTGGTGACCCGGCGCTGGCCGCTGCCGTCGGCCTCCATCACCCACAGGTGCGTGCTGCCGTCGCGGGAGCTTTGGAAGATGATCCGGCGGCCGTCGGGGGACCACTCGGGCAGCTCGTCGGTGGCGTCGTTCTCGGTGAGCTTGACGACGCCGGAGCCGTCGGCGTTCATGACGTAGATGTCGGACTCGCCGTCACGGGAGCTCTGGAACACGATCTTCCTGCCGTCGGGCGACCAGCGGGGCGCGAAGTCGGAGTCGTCGTGGCGGGTGATGCGGGTCTGGCCCGTGCCGTCGGCGTTCATGACGTAGATCTCGAAGTTCTGGTCACGGCTGCTGACGAAGGCGATCTTCTTGCCGTCGGGCGACCACGCCGGGATCTGGTCGTCGCTCCCGTTGTCGGTCAGGCGCACCTCGTCGCCGCCCGAGCTCGACATCGAGTAGATCTCCTTGTTGCCGTCCCGGTCGCTCTCGTAGACGATGCGCGTGCCGTCCTTGGACAGGCGAGGGTACGACTCGGCGCTGCGGTTGTTGGTGAGGCGGCGTTCGTTCCGGCCGTCCGCCTCCATCGTGTACAGCTCGTAGTTGTTGTCCCGGTCGCTCACGAACACGATGCGGCCCCCGCCGCCGACGCCCGGCTGGGGGGCGCTGAAGCTGCTGTCGTCGGACAGAGGCTTGAGCAGCAGTATCGCGGCGCCGAAGGCCAGGACGACGGCGACGCAGATGCCGATGATCAGGACAGGAAGCTTTTCCTGCGCAAGGGAGCCCGACCCGCCCGAGCCAGACCACAGATTCGTCATAAGTCACAGTCAACCAGGCAACCGCAGCCATGTGGCGTAGGGCGGGGCGAAAAGTGCTGGAAGCCCGCCCGTGTGCAGGAACACGATCCTCTCTGCCGTCGCGATGCGCCCGTCCCGGCACGCCGCGAGCAGGCCGGCCATGGCCTTGCCCGTGTAGACGGGGTCCAGGAGCAGGCCCTCGAGTCGGGCCGCGAGGTGCAGCGCCTCCTTGGCCGCCGGCGTGGGCACGCCGTAGGCCGGGCCGGCCCGATCGTGGTCGATCCACACCGGCCCGGGCGGTGCCGGTAGGTCCGCCATGCGCGCCGCGTCGGCGGCCCGGGCCGGGACGGCGGCGTCGAGGTCGTCGCGGGCGCCCACGTCGACGCCCAGCACCCGGGTCGGGGCGGGCAGGCCGGCCAGGAGCCCGGCGTGGGTGCCGCCCGAGCCGTCGGCGACGACCACCACGTCCACGTCGGGCATCTGCGCCGCCAGCTCGTGCGCGGCGCGGACATAGCCCAGGGCGCCGACGGTGCTGGCTCCGCCGATCGGCATGCCGTAGGGACGCCGCCCGGCGCCGCGGAGGCGCTCGACCTGGGCTTCGATGGCCTGCTCTACGGCCCGGTACGACAGGCGCCCGTCGCCCCCGAACCAGACGATCTCGGGCCCGAGGAGCTCGTCCAGCAAGATGTTGCCGGCCGGCACGTCGGGGCGGGCGCCGGCGATGACGATCGTGCAGGCCAGGCCGAGGCGGTTGGCCGCGGCGGCGGTCATCCGCACGTGGTTGCTCTGCACCCCGCCGCCGGTGACGAGGGTGTCGCAGCCCCGGTCGAGGGCGTCGGCGCACAGGTACTCGAGCTTGCGGGCCTTGTTGCCGCCGCCGCCCAGCGCGGTGAGGTCGTCGCGCTTCACCCACAGCGTGCCCGGCAGTTTTCCGAGGTGGGCCGCCAGCCGATCGAGGCGCTCGAGCGGCGTCGGCAGGTGCGCCATGGCGATGCGCCGGTCAAGCGGCGAGCCGGCTACCACCGGCACGACCGTAGCGGCGGTTCGCCGGTCGCGCGAGGTCTGTCACTAACATCGTGCAGGTGCCTGACCCTGACGCGTCCGCGCTGAGCGAGGAGCTCGGGCGGATACAGGAGCAGATCCGTAGCCTGGCCGCGAGTGTGGCCAACCAGCAGTCGGTGTACGTCGACATCGCCGGGGCCCGGACGGCGGAGTTGCGCACGGCCCTCAGCGGCATCGAGAGCCTGGCCTCCGGGCTGCGGAAGGAGACCGAGCGGCTCCACCAGCTCCAGGACGCGATCTCCCATCACCTCCACGACCTCGTGCTCGACGTCATCCAGCCCGAGCTGCGCTCGCAACTGAGCCAGGGCCTCCCGCGGCTGGTGATGGAGGCGATGTCGCCCGAGCTGCGCAGCGCCCTGAACGACCTGCTGCCCGAGGCGGTGGCGGCGTCGGTCTCGCCGGAGGTGGGGCGGCTCCTGTCGGAGTGGTTGCCGGTGATGGTCGCCGACACGGTGCAGCCCGAGGTGCGCGAGGCGGTGTTCCAGCGGCTCCCTGACATCACGGCCACCGCTGTCCAGCCCGAGCTGCGCCGGGTGCTCGCCGAGCGGCTGCCCCACCTGGTGGCCGACACCGTGCAGCCCGAGCTGTACCGCACGCTGGCCGAGCGCCTGCCGGCGGTGGTGGGCGACGCCGTCACGCCGTCGGTGCGCGACGCCGTGCTGGCCCAGCTGCCGCACCTCGTGAGCGAGACGGTCCGGCCCGAGGTGCGAGAGGCGCTCGAGCAGCGCCTGCCCGGCGTGGTGGCCCAGGTCGTCAGCCCCGACGTGCGGCGGGTGCTCGCCGAGCGCCTGCCCCACCTGGTGGCCGAGACCGTGCAGCCCGAGCTGTACCGGGTCCTCGCCGAACGGCTGCCCGGCGTGGTGTCCGACGCGGTGACGCCCCAGGTGCGCGACAGCATGCTCGCCGAGCTGCCTCGCCTGGTCAGCGAGACGGTGCGGCC
>JBOGIC010000511.1:0-2702 GCA_050744985.1 Acidimicrobiales bacterium | reverse complement strand
CGGTGGCGTCATGCACGTCGTCGGCCAGGCCGCGGCCTTCGACGAGGTCGCCGCGCTGATGGCCGACCACATCCGGGCCGGCGGCCACGACCTGCGCGTCGGCATCGGCGTGGCCGACGCCGGCGTGGCCCACCTCTGGGACGTGCTCGAAGACCGCCTCGCCGGCGCCCCCGAGATCCGCGAGGTCGTCCGCTACCGGGTCGGCCCCAGCGTCGGCGTGCACACCGGCCCCGGCACCGTGGGCGCCATGTACGCCCCCGCTTACGCCGAATAACTTGCACAAGTGGTCCCTCAGAGGGCCAATCCCGCGGAGTAAAGCGGCAGGGGTTACCCGGTGAGGGCCTCGATCAGCTCGGCCTGGAGGCCGCTGAGGTAGTCGTAGGCCGCGAAGGCCGTGGCTCGCGGATCGGTGATGCTCGCCGGGCGCTCGTCGCCCTCCTCGGTCACGTCCAACCGCGTGCCCAACACCAGGCGCACCTCGTTGATCGCCTTCAGCCACGTGTCGGCCTGCTCGACGTCGAGATGATCGGCGCCCGCCGTCGCTTCCAGGGCGTCGAGGGCGGCGAGGTGGCGGTCCATCAGCTCGGTCTGGGCCAGCAGGCGGTACTCGGTCTGGCGGTCGGGGTCGTCCGGATAGGCGTCGGGGAACAGCCGGGCCACGGCCGGGTCGTCGGTGGTGCCGAAGATCTCCCGCATCTGCGGGGCCAGCGAGCGCAGGAAGTCGCGCTCGGGCTCGGTCAGCTTCAGCTCCACCCCGCCCCTGCGGGACCGCTTTATCCGGCGCAGCATCCCGTCACACTCAGTCGTCCTTCTGCATCGTGGCCCAGAGCCCGTGCTCGTGCAGCCGGAACACATCCATCTCGGCCTTGTCCCGGGGACCGCTCGACACGACCGCCTTGCCCTTGTGGTGCACGTCGAGCATGAGCTTGGTGGCCTTCTCCTTGCTGTAGCCGAACAGCTTCTGGAACACGAACGTGACGTAGGACATGTGGTTGATCGGGTCGTTCCAGACGAGGACGATCCAGGGTCGGTCCTCGGTGACTTCCTCCCCGACATCGGGTTCGCGGACCTCGGTCGGCGCCGTCGACATCGCCCCTACGCTACGCCCATCGACTCCCGGTCAGGGACGGGTGACCCCGCGGGAACCTGCCGGAATTGCAGCAGGAACGCCACCGCGGCGGTCCACACCGCCGCCGCCCCCGCGATGTGGATCCCGACCAGCACGACCGGCACGCCCGTGAAGTACTGGGCGTAGCCGACGGCGGCCTGGGCCACCGCCACGCCGATGAGCACTTCGCCCGAGCGCATCAGCGGGCCACCCGCGCCGGCCTTTCGCAGGCGCCACAGCGTCACCAACGTGACGACGAGGAACAGCATGGCGCCGGCGCCGTGGAGCCGGGCGGCGTCGGGCACGGTCAGCGGCAGCCGTTCGACGTCCGGGTCGCCTCCGTGAGGCCCCGAGCCGGTCACCACCGTGCCCAGGAAGATGGCCACGGCGGCGGCGGCGGCCACCGCTCGGCCCATCCACGCGAGCTCCGGCGGGACGGCGGGGACGCTGCGCGCGCCGTCGGGTAGGCCGGCGCGGTGGAACAGCACCACGGCGTCGGCCAGCAGGACGAGCGACAGCAGGAAATGCGCCATCACGAACTGCGGCTTGAGCTCGAACAGCACGGTGAGGCCGCCGAGGACGATCTGCGCGACGACGCCCCCGACCAGCCCGAGCGACAGCCAGGTCAGGTCGCGCCGCCGGGGTTCGCGGATGAGCGAGCCCAGTACGGCCACGATGACGGCGATCGACACGAGGCCCGTGACCGTGCGGTTCACGAACTCGACCATGGCGTGGTACTCGAGCGGCGCCACGATCCGGCTGTTGTCACACGTCGGCCAGTCGGGGCACCCGAGCCCCGACCCGGTGATCCGCACGGCGCCGCCGGTCACGATGATGAACGCCACCGCGAAGGCGGCGACGAGGGTGATCTGCCGGAACCGGGCCGGGCTAAGGCATGGCACGCGCATGTCGGGGTGATGGTACGGCCGGCGCGGGGTACAACCCGAATCCGTGAACGACGTTTCGCCGCAGGAAGAGCTGGCTGAGCAGGAGGAGAAGAAGGACGACGAGGTGCTCGAGCGCGAGGGCTTCGAACAGGAGCTGATGCAGGAGGGCGAGTCAGAGGTCGGCGAGCGTGTCGAGGGCGTCGAGGACGCCTCGTGAGGAGGAAGTAATGCGTACCGCAACTGAGACGAGCCGTGACCGCCGCGAGCTGGTGGCCGATGCCGGCTACCAGCGACTGTCCCTGTTCAGCGCCCTCGCCGGCGCCCTCTCCGCCTTTGGGGTGCTGGCTGTCATCGCCGGCGTCGCCGCGGGCGTGGCCCGCGCCGACGGGCGGGAGGTCGAGCTGCCGGCCGGATGGCAGCTCGTCGACCAGAACGAAGGCCTGCTGATCGCCGCCGGCCTGGTGGTCGCCTTCCTCGTGGGCGGCTACGTGGCCGGCCGCATGGCCCGCCGCGCCGGCGTGGTCCACGGCGTCGCCGTGGCCGTGCTCGGGCTGGCCGCCGCCGCGGCCGGGTACTTCGTGGCCGACATCAGCGCTCCCGCGGCGGCCATCGCCGCGATCGCCGCCGCCATCCTGGTCGGCGCCCTCCTCGGCGGCGTGCTGGGCGAGCGCTGGCACGCCAAGCTCCTCGCCCGGGCCCTCAACCCC
>JBOGIC010000510.1:0-1773 GCA_050744985.1 Acidimicrobiales bacterium | reverse complement strand
CTCGCCGGGCCGGAGTCGCCGGCCGTGGTGAGCCTGCTCGTCAACCGGTGGGAGGTCGGGCGGGAGGCCGTGCCGGCGACGCTCCTCGACCTGGCGGCGCGCAAGGCGCTGGACGTGGAGCGGGTCGCGCCGGAGCGCTACGCCCTGCGGGTGCGAAGGAGTGAACCCGACGGGCTGGCCGACTACGAGCGCCAGGTGCTCGACCACGTGCGCGGGTTGGCGTCGGACACCGTCGTGCCCTGCGAGGCGCTGACGACGGGCCCCGACGATCAATCGGCGGGCTGGTGGCGCCGGTTCCAGAAGGCGGTGGTGAGCGACGCCCGCCGCCAGGGCCTCAGCCGGGCCCGGTGGGGTGCGGCCGCCATCGTGGTGCTCGGCATCGCCGCCGTGCCCTCGGCCCTGCTCGCGGCGGCGGCGTTCGTGTCGATTCCCGAGAGCGAGTCGTCATCGGCATCGTCGTCATCGGAGGACGACAACCCGGTGGTGGGCGCCATCGTGCTGGGGGCGATCGGCTGGTCGGCGCTCATGGCCGTGCCGTTCTGGCTCCGGGCCGAGCGCGACACGCCGAAGGGCCGGGAGGCGGCGGCGCGATGGCTGGGAGTGCAGGAGTACCTCGACGAGAGCGAGTCGTTCGACCGGGCGCCGCCCACGGCGGTCGCCATCTGGGACCGGTACCTCGCCTACGGCGCGGCGATGGGCGTGGCCGCCGGAGCGGTGCGGGCGCTCCCGCTCGGTAGCGAGTCGGAGAAGGTGGCATGGAGCGCGTACGGCGGGCACTGGCACGTCGTGCGGGTGCGCTACCCGAAGCGGTTCCCCCCCGGTTGGGGCGCGAAGCCGTGGGTGGTCGCCGCCAAGGGTTTGCTGTTCCTCGCCGCGACCGGGTTCGTGGTGTCCGTCCTGGGCTCGGCGCTGGTGGGAGCGGCGCGCGACTTCTTCGACATGGCGCACGAGAACGACTGGCGCCTGGCGGCGACGATCGTGACGGCCGTGTTGGGCGTCCTCGGGGCGTTGGCGGCGGCGACGCTGCTGCGATCGGTCGTGATGCTCGTCTACGGCGTGATCGACCTGTTCGCCAAGGACGCCGTCGAGGGCCTGGTCGTGCGGTTGCGCAACGGCTATGTGGCCGTCGACGACGGGCGCAGCCGGCGCGTGCGGGCGTGGAAGGTCGAGCCGCTGAAGCTCGGCGGCGTGTCCCGTGGGACCGTCGTACGGGCGACGGTCAGCCGTCGCCTCCGCTACGTGATCGCCATCCCCCCGGTGGACGAGCGGCCGCGACAGGCGGGCCTGGCCGACGCGCCCATCGACGAGCCGGCGTAAGGCCTAGGACAAGAAGGGCGCGAGGAAGCTCTGCGCCTCGGGGAGGTCGAGGCGGTAGCCGACGTTGGTCGACTTGCACCGCGTGTCGCCGGTGATGGTGATGGACGCGATCACGTTGGTCTCGGTCGGGCCGGCGCCGATGAAGTTCGGTCCCCCCGAATCGCCGTTACAGGTGCCGCCGTCACCGTGGGACGCGTTCTGGCTGAGCCGCAGGTAGGCGGGACCCAGAGAGTTGAACGAGCTCACCGCGTAGCGGCGGTAGCCGTCGTTGGGGAACGGCGGCGTCTGCGGGTCGGGCAGGCCGGCGAAGTCGCCGTAGCCGACGGCCGTGAACACCGACGACTGGGTCAGCGAGCCCTCCAGCGAGCCGAGGGCGGGCAGGCTCGCCGGCGTCACCCCGGTGACGGCGGTGTCGAGCACCACGACGCCGATGTCGGCCGGGTGGCCCTGGGCCTG
>JBOGIC010000509.1:0-5097 GCA_050744985.1 Acidimicrobiales bacterium | reverse complement strand
CGGGCGCGCCGCCTCGTCGGGGATCACCCCCTGGCTCGCCAGGTCGAGGACGTGGGCGATGTCGGCGAGGTTGAGGCCGCGGTGCAGCAGCGGCGCGTCGGCGTTCTCCAGCGTGAACCCCGACTCGATCAGCTCCGGGGCCGGCTGGGACGTGGGCGCCCCCGACTGCCTCATGCGTTGGTCGCCCTCGTCTCGAGGTGGTGGGCGGCGGCGAGCACCCCACCCGTGTGCCAGAAGACCACCGGCCCGTCGTCGAGCCGCCGGAGGGCGACGGCGAAGGCCTTGGCCGTGTAGACGGGATCGAGCAGCAGGCCTTCGTCGCGCAGGGCCGAGCACGCCGCCCGCTCGCCCTCCTCCGAGGCCACCCCGAACCCCGGACCGCGGGCGTCCACCAGGTCGAGGTTCGCCGACATGTCGGCCACGGTCACGCCCAGCACCGTGGCACAGTCCCGGGCCAGGCCGCGGACCTGGGCGTCGGTCTCTCCGAGCGGACGGCTCACCGCCGCACCGACGACGCGCCAGTCGCGGCCGGACAGCGCCGTGCCGACCAGGACACCGGCGCACGCCCCGCCCGAGCCCGTGGCGACCACGACCGCCGCCGGGTCGACCTGCAGCTCGTCCAGTTGCGCGGCCAGTTCCTCGACGGCGAGCACCATGCCGATGGCACCGACCGGCGTCGCGCCACCGCGCGGGATGGCGTAGGGCCGGCGGCCGGCCTCTTCCAGGTCGCGGGCGACGTCGGCGACGGCGGAGTCGACATGAGCCCGGTCGGGATCACCGGTGAAGCGCGTCCGGGCGCCGCTGGCCCAGGCGGCGGCGAGGTTGGGGTGGACGGAGGCCGGCGGCGCGCCGTAGTAGACGATCTCGCAGTCGAGGCCGCCTATCGCGGCGGCAGTTGCCGCGGCCGCGCAGAAGTTGGAGCCCGGTCCGCCGCCGGTGACGACCACGTCGCAGTCGCGCGCCCGCGCCGCGCCGACGAGGAACTCCAGCTGGCGCGCCTTGTGCCCGGCGGCGGCGAACCCGCTCAGGTCGTCGCGCTTGAGGACGAGGCCCGGGCGCCGCGCCCGCGCCAGGGGCGTCGGCAACGTGGCGAGCTCGAACCGGGCAGGCACGTTCATCGCCACGACTCGGGCTCGTCCCGTCGCGCGGCGCGGCCGCGCCGCACCACCTCGTCGACCATCGCCACCGCGCCCTCGAGGGCGGGCACATGCATCAGCTCGTCCAGCTCGGCCGGGTCGAACAGGCCGAGGCCCCACAGGGCGTCCTCGAGGGCCTTGGGCCGGTCGGCACCGGGCTGGAGCGCCTCGTGCAACAGCGCCTGGGCCGCCCGCCGGCCAAGGCGCGCGCTGAGGGCGGCAAGGACGCGCTCGGAGCCCGCCGTCGAATCCTCGGCCTCGATACGGGCCGCCATGGCCTCGGAGTCCACATGGAGCCCGTCGAGCAGCGAGATGCCCGTCCGCAGCGCGACGCCGCTCAGCAGGCACACCTCGGGTAGCGCCACCCATTCGGTCTTCCACGCCCGCCCGTCGCGTTCGTGCGACGCGACCATGCCCTCGAGCAGCAGGGCGGCGTGGGCCCGCACGAGACGGGCGAGCGTGTCCAGGTGCTCGCTGCCCTCCGGGTTGCGCTTGTGCGGCATCGTGATGCTGCCGACCACGTTGGGCGACGTCGCCTCCCGCAGCTCACCGATCTCGGGCCGTTGCAGCTCGTACACCTCGTTGCCGATGCGGGCGAGCGTGGCGCAGATCATGGCCAGGACGTGGGCGAACTCGGCCACCCGGTCGCGGGCGGTCAGCCACGAGATGGCGGGCTCGTCCAGGTCGAGCTCGGAACAGAACTGGGCCCGCAAGGCCACGCCGTCGCCGCCGAAGAAGCCGAGCGCACCGACCGCCCCGCCCAGCTGCCCGACACACCACCGGGACCGGCCCTCGTGGAGGCGGACGACGTGGCGGCGCACCTCGTCGGCCCACGACGCCGCCTTGAACCCGAACGTGATCGGCGCCCCCTGCTGGCCGTGGGTGCGCCCGACCATGACGGTGTCGCGGTAGCGCTCGGCCAGGTCGAGGAGGAGGCCTTCGATGGCGCGCAGGTCCCGCCACACGACGCCGCCCGTGCGGGCTATGGCCAGCGACGTCCACGTGTCGGTGATGTCCTGCACGGTGGTGCCGTAGAAGAGATGGTCGCCGGCCGGCTCGGGCAGGACGCGCTGCAGGCCGCGGATCAGGCCCAGCGTCGAATGGGATGTCCGGCGCGTCTCCGCGGCGATGCTGTCGAGGTCGAGACGGTCGACCGTCGCCGTCTGCGTGATCAACTCGGCCGACTCGTGCGGGATGATGCCGAGCTTGGCCTGGGCCCGGGCGAGCGCGGCGAGGATGTCGAGCCACGCCTGCAGCCGCGCCGGCTCGTCGAACACGGCGCGCAGCTCGTCGGTTCCCCAGAGATGGGCGTAGAGCGCGGAGTCGGTTAGGCGGGCGCCCACGCCGGATCCGCGACACTCGACAGCACCACCAACGCCTCCTTCACCAACGCGAGCGACGCGCCCCACGGGACCGTCACCGTCGATCCCTCGACCCGGTTGGCTCGTTCCAGCAAGCAGCACTTGGTCAACAGCGGCCCGTCGCCGGCCGGCAGCAAAGACAGCGGGCACGCGTCCACCACGTCGGGGAGATCGCCGTAGAACCACTGGTGGATGGCGCGCGAGCGCGCGCATCCGATGAGGGTCCAGTCCTGCCGCCCGGGGCGCTCGTCGAGGAACGACGTGGCCGCGCCGTCGGCGTGGAAGCCCGAGCCCCGGCACGGCAGGAGGTAGTGCGGGGACGGCCGGCGGCGGGCGAGGTCGACGAGGTCGACCACCTCGGGCGCCAGCTCGATCGGCGGCAGGTCTTCCGCCACGGCCAGCACGCGCGCCGCCTGGTCGACGAGCTTGGCCGGACGGGGCGGGACGACATCGGCGACGCGGATGCGGACCGGGTCGGGCTCGACGATGAAGCTCACGTGGGCGTACCGGCCCTCGACGACCACGCAGCGGGCGTCGGGTGCGGACGCGCGCGCCGCGGCCGCGAGCGCGCTCGGCACCCCCGTGTCGGTCTCGGCGTCGACGACGTACGCGGTCTCGTGTGGGAGCGCCAGCACGTCCACGTCGGTGACGGGCGCGAACAGGCCGTCCCCCGGGGCCCGCTCGACACGCACCAGCGCGACCGAGCCCGCTCGATCCCGGACGACGACGAAACGCGTGTGGCGGTACACCTCCCGTCCCCGGAAGTGGGCGGTGAGCGCCGGTGGCGTGAGGGGGCCGTCGACCGTCGCCACCGACACGCTGCGGTACTGACCCGGGACCAGGTTCTTCACGAGCCGCGTGCCATCGTGTCGGCCCGCAAGCCCAGACGCAGCGTCTCCAGGCCGAGCACTTCGCCGGGGGCGATGTTGGCGAGGTTCACATCCGCCCCGAAGCGTTGGATGAACCAGACCTGCTGGTCCTTCCTCGGCGCCTCGAAGACGATCCGGTCGGCGCCGCCCACGGCGACGATGGCGTCGACGACGTCCTGCCGCGGCACGCCGTCGTCGTGATAGATGCCGACCGTCCCGCTCTCGCGGCCCTCCGCCAGCACCCACGTGGCCCCGGCGTCGAGGTCGGCGGCGACCTCCGTCGCCCAGTCGGCCGCCGTCATCGTGGAGGTCACGCTCTTCGATCCCACCTCGGACAGCACGGTGAAGCGGCGGGCGGCGGCGTCGATGAGCTTGTGCTTGTCGTCGAGGGTCATGGGCGCCGCACCGCGGGACACCTCGATGCACGCCACCCCCTTGTCCGCCGCCCAGGCGAGGAGGTCGTCCGCCTTCCCCTGCGTCCACGCCACCTCGAGCAGCGTGCCGCCCAGGCAGCTCAGGACGTCGTAGTCGGCCAGCACCACGGCCTTGGCGGGAAGCTCCTCGTCCAGGTACGCCGTGCCCCAGCCGAACTTCCAGACGTCGACGTAGCGGGCGTACGAGCGAAGCAGCTCGGCGGCCTGCGCGGCCGGCATCCCCTTGTCGAGCACGTGCGTGAGGCCGACCCGGCGAGGCTTTCCGGACCGAGCCGGCACGTCGAGGCGGAACACGGTCACGTCATAATAAGGTAGAGAGACGTTTACTTTAGTGCAAGAGATCGCCGCGGCCGTCCGGGCCCATACGGGGCTGCGCGACAAGGCCGCGATCGGCATCGTGTCGGACGTCTTCGGGCCCACCGACTGGCGCGCCGGCCCGGGTGACGACGGCGCCGTCGTCGAGGACGGGCTGGTCGTGGGGGGCGAAGCGCTGCTGCCGGCGTTCGTGGAGCGTGACCCGTTCGGCGCCGGCGTGGCGGCCGTGGTGACCAACGTCAACGACCTGGCGGCGATGGGCGCACGGCCCCTGGCCATCGTCGACACGGTCGTCGGTGACGAGAAGACCGCCCGCGCCGCCCTCGAGGGCATGCACCACGCGTCCCGCCTGTACGACGTGCCGGTGGTCGGCGGGCACCTGACCGTGCGCGACGGGCCGGCGTCGATCTCGGCTTTCGGCCTCGGGCGGGCGACACAGGTGCTGTCGGTCCGCAACGCCGCCGTCGGCCAGTCGCTGCTGCTGGCGTGCCTCACCGAGGGCGCCCTCCGCGAAGACTTCCCGTTCTTCTCGTCCTTCGACGAGCGGGGCACGCGGCTGGCCGGCGACGCCCGCACGCTCGCCGCCCTCGCCGAGTCCGGCGCCTGCGTCGCCGCCAAGGACGTGAGCATGGCCGGCATCGTGGGCTCGACCGGCATGCTCCTGGAAGCCAACCGCCTGGGGGTGACGATCGACCTCGACGCCGTCCCGGTCCCCGCCGGCGTCGACCTGGCGACGTGGCTCGTCGCCTTCCCCACGTTCGCCTTCCTGCTATGCGTGCCGCCGGGCCGGGAGGACGACTGCGCCCGCGCCTTCGCCGACCGGGGCATCGCCGTCGCCGTCATCGGCACCCTCGCCGGCACCGGCACGGTCGCCGTCCGGTCGGGCGGCGAGGTCGCCGAGGTGCTGCACGGCCCGGTGACCGGCCTACCGCCGTTCTTGTAAGGCGCAGCTACCGATTCGGTGGTTGAGCCTTACAAGAAC
>JBOGIC010000508.1:0-12233 GCA_050744985.1 Acidimicrobiales bacterium | reverse complement strand
GGGTGTCGCCGTCCTGCTCGCCATCGCCTGCCTGCCGGTGCTGCCGGCCGCCGCCGTGCCCCTCGGGCTCACGGCGTGGGCCCTCCCGGGTGTGGCGCAGCGGCGCGCCGAGCGAAGACGCCTGGCGGCTCTGGCCGCCGACCTGCCCGACGTCGTCGACCTGCTGGCCCTCGGGGTCAGCGCCGGTCTCACCGTCCACCTGGCCGTCGAACGCGTGGCGGCGCGGGGCTCGGGCCCCCTCGCCGCCGAGCTCGACCGGGTGGTTGAGGAGGTACGGCTGGGCCGCCGCCTGTCCGACGCGCTCGACGACCTCCCGGCCCGGGCCGGCGAGGCCGTGCGACCGCTGGTCGCCGCCCTCGTGGCGGCCGAGCGTTACGGAGCGCCGCTGGTGGCCGGGCTCGAACGGCTGGCCGAGGAGGTCAGGCGCGACAGGAGGCGCCGGGCCGAAGAAGCGGCCCGCAAGGTCCCGGTCAAGCTTCTCTTCCCCCTCGTCACATGCACGCTCCCCGCCTTCGGGCTCCTCACCGTGGCCCCCCTCATCGCCAGCGCCATCCGGTCGCTGCGCCTCTGACTTCCCCCGCAACCACTACGGGATACAAGGAGCCTGATGCTTTCCACATCGATTCACCTCTACGTCGTCCTGGCCGGCTACCTGCACGGTCTTCGCCAGCGCGTGCTCGACGACGAGCGCGGGCAGGCGTCGGCGGAGTACGCCCTCGTCCTTCTCGGCGCGGCCGCCGTCGCGCTGCTGATCGTGGCGTGGGCGACCAAGACCGACCTGATCGAGAAGCTCCTCGAGAAGGTGATGCAGACGATCACCGGCAAGGTGAAGTGACGGGCGCCGGCAGGAGGCAGTGGCGAGCCGGGAACCCCGGCTCGCCTCGCCGCACCAAGGCCGAGGGAGGGCAGGCGGCGGTCGAGCTGGCCCTCGTCCTCCCGCTCCTGGCCGTGCTGCTGCTGGTGCTGGTCCAGGTGGGCCTCGTGGTGCGCGAGCAGATCCTGGTCGTGCACGCGGCCCGCGAGGCCGCTCGCGAGGCGGCGGTCGACCCTTCGCCGGGCGCGGCGCGCGATGCGGCGCTGGCGTCCTCCGACCTCGATCCGGCCCGCCTGTCGATCGTCGTGCAGGGCCGGGGCGGCGCGGGAAGCCGGGTCCAGGTGACGGCCCGCTACGGCCCGCCCACGGCCCTCCCCCTGCTCGGAGCCGCCCTGTCCCAGATGCATCTCGAGGCGACCGCGACCATGCGTGTCGAACAGTGATCTTGCCGTCACGGAGAGGACTTTCAACATCTAGTGGAGAACTCTTGCAAACACTAGGTAGCGTGTCAGGGCGAATCTGCGTCGTGCCGGGGGGCCGACGGGGGGGAGGGCGGTCAAGTCCATGGGTACGGTTCGCCGCTACGGCGCTCTGCTACTGGCGTCGGTCATCGTCGGGGCGTTCCTCATCGCGGTCCCCGCCGGCGCGCAGGACTCCACAACCACACAGACCGCACCCGAGGCGTTCGTGGCCTCGGCGTCGGCCCGGGGCCTGCACGTCACGCTCCTCGGCATCAACCTCACCGTCGGCACGTCGGCGGCGGCCATCGACTCGACGGGCAGGGCCAAGGCGCAGGGCGCGGGTGTCCTCGAGCCGCTCTTCCCGGGCACGGTCGCCAATGCCGAGGTCACCGAACTGGGGAAGACCGCGGCGCCCCCCAAGGCGTGCCAGCTCAACCTGCCCCTCATCGGGCTGCTGACCGTCGCCGCCGCCTGCGGCGAAGCGCGGGCCACGACCGTCGACTCGTTGCCGGCCGCCATCGGCTCCGGCACGGTCGCCGAGATCGACCTCGGGGGTTCGCTGCTCAACCCGCTGATCGATCAGGTCGCGACGCTCGTCGGCAACACCGTCGGAGCGGTGCTCGACCAGCTGGTCACGCTGCTGGGCAACCTCGTCCAGCCGCTGCTCGGCTCGCTCAACCTCAACGTCAACAGCCTCGTCGACGACCTGCTCGCCGGGCTGAAGCGCGCGACGGGGGTGCTGACCATCGAGGCCGGCACCTCGACCGCGTCGGCGGCGACGACGGCGAGCAAGATCGTGTCGAACGGCCTCGCCCAGGGGGCGACGATCAAGGTCCTGCCCGGCCTGGCGCTGAGCGGGGCCCCGCTGCTGACGATCACCGTCGGCGAGGCGCGGGCCACCGTCGAGGTCACCCGGGCCCCGGCCAGCCAGGGCGGGGCGGCGACGGCCGTCGCCACGCCTTCGTTCCAGGGCTCGATCGTCAACGTCGAGCTCGGGCTGCCCCTGCTGGGCAACATCACGAGCATCCCGGTTGGCCTCGGCCAGTCGATCACCCTGCTCGACGGCACGCCGCTGCGGTCCGTCATCTCCCTGGGCGCCGGTTCCACCAAGGACGGGCCCGACGGCACCAAGATCGCCATCGCCGACGGCGTGAGCATCCAGCTCCTCACCGGCCTCAGCGGGGGGATCGGCGTCTCGCTGGCCCACGCCGAGGCCACCGGTGGCGGTCGCTCGGCCGTGATCTCGATACAGCAGAAGCAGGTGACGCCGGTGGTGCCGGTGCCCGAACTGGCCAAGACGGGCCAGTCGGGCGGGGCGGCGTGGTTCCCGACGGTCGGGGCCGCGCTGCTGCTCCTCGCCCTGGTCGTCCGGCGGACGGCTCGGTCGCCCCGCCCCGCCGAGGTCCGGGCCGAACGCCGCGACCACTCCGATCCGCCCACGGGCTGAGCGCGCCGGTCGCGCCCGACCCCTCCGGTAACCTGAACCCGCACATGATCGGACCTGTTTCGTCGTGCTAGAGCTGCTCCGAGGCAAGCCGGCCGTCCGCCGGGGGCTGTCGGCCCTGTCCGTCCTCCTGCTCCTCGGCGGGATCGCGCTGGTGGGCTATCCGTTCTTCACCAACGTCTGGCAGGCGCGCCTGCAGAGCAAGCTCACGCGCCAGCTCGACAGCCCCGAGCTCGAGCAGGCGTACCGCGCCGGCCAGGTGCAGACCGGTGACAGCCTCACCCGTATCCGTATCCCCGCCCTCGACGTCGACACCGTCGTGGTCGAAGGCATCACGCCCAGCGCCCTGCGCGCCGGCGCCGGCCACTACCCGCAATCGCCGTTGCCCTGCGACTCCGGCAACGTCGCGATCGCCGGGCACCGCACCACCTACGGCAAGCCGTTCGGCAACCTCGAACGGCTCAAGCCCGGGGATCAGATCGAGTTGACGACCCCCCTGGGCGGCTGCGTTTACTCGCTGACCAAGGCGCCGTTCATCGTCGAGCCGACCGACCTCGGCGTGCTGGACTCGACGAGCGATCGCACGCTCACCCTCACGACGTGCCATCCCCGGGGCTCGGCCGCGCAGCGGCTGATCGTCCAGGCACGCTGGACCCGAACCCTCACCAAGTCATGACCCGCGGCCGGCTCTGGGCCCTCGCCGGCGTGGTGGGCGCCGCCCTCGCCCTCGCATCGCCGTTCGCCGCGATACCCGCGGCGGCCAGCGGTCTTGTCATCGGCATCGACAGCCCCGGCACCGGCGAGACGATCAGCCAGTCGAGCACGGTCACGATCAGCGGCGCCGTGAGGCCGGAGGGCGTCATCGGTACGGTAAACGAGGTTTCGTTCCAGTTGCTCCGGGGCGGATCGGTCGTCGACAGCGGCAGTTCACCGGGCGAGACCTACACCTTCTCCCGGCCCGTCGCGCTCAACGGTCTCTACACCGTGAAGATCACCGCCCGGGGCACAGTGCTGGGCACGATCGGCGAGCTCGACGGCTACGCCGACCGTGACTTTGCCGTGGCGGTGCCGCCCGCCCGGCCGAGCAACGTCGCCGCGTCAGTCGGCGACGACCGCCGCGTCACGCTGACCTGGACGGGAGTCTCCTACCCGGACCTGCGGGGCTACGCCATCTACCGCAAGGTGCCGGGCGGCAACTTCGTCCTGATCGGTGGTTCCTTCCCGGGGGTCCACACCTTCACCGAAGGGTCCCCCAGCCTCGGCGGCGACGTCCAGTACCAGGTCGCGTCGTTGCGCAACGGGGCAGTGGCCTCCGACGACGCCGACCAGTGGCTCAGGTCGGCCCCCTTCACCACGTCGGTGCACGTCCCGGCGCCGCCCGCCGCTCCGGTCGGGTCGAGCACCACACTGGCGCCGCCCGGTGGCCCGAACCAGCCGGCGGACGCCTCGAACGTCGACCTCGGCGACATCTTCAACTCCGCGCCCAGTGGCATCCCTTCGGTGCAGGTGTCGCCGACGCCGACGATCCCCGACACCGGGTACAGCGGCGTCCTCCCGTTCACCGAGGGATCCGAGCCCGACAAGGTCGGCGGGCGGGTGCCGGGCCGGCCGTCGGCGGTGTCGGCCGACGGCGAGCTGACGGCCGGGCAGGACAGCGGGTCGTCCACCAATCGGCGCGCCCTGCTGGTGCCCGTGGCGGCCGGGTCGGTGCTGTGCGTCGCCGCGCTGCACCTGCGGTGGCTCAACCGCCGCCTGGCGGCGTTCCCGACCGGGGGCGGCGAAGGCGGCCTGTCCGGCGACCTCGAGCCGGCCGACCTCGGGGACGCCTACGACGTCGACCGGCTGCCCGTCGGCGCCGGGAAGTAGGTAAGTAGGGGGGGTAGGACCGGCGGACCGAGCCACCCGGGTACGCTGCAGGGCCTGTGGGGCTGCGCAGCGCGTTCCACCGTGAGCTCGACGAAATCGACCAACAGGTCCGCCGGCTGTTCGCGATGGTGAGCGAGGGCCTGGCCGGCGCCACCGACGCGCTGCTCACCGGTGACCGCCAGGCCGCCCGGGACCTCGTCGCCCGGGATCGCCTCATCGACGAGGTCTACGTCGATATCGAAGACGTGGTGCAGCGCCAGTTCGCCCTCCAGGGCCCGCTGGCCACCGACCTGCGCTTCCTGCTGTCGGTTCTGCGCATCGTGCCCGAGCTCGAGCGCAGTGGCGACCTCGCGGAGCACATCGCCCAGCGGGCGGCCCGTGGCCTCGCCGCCGAGCTGACGCCCCGGCTCCGGGGCCTCATCCAGCAGATGGGCGGCGTGGGCGTGCAGCTGTGGCAAGAGGCGGCCAAGGTCTACGAGAACCGGGACGGGGCCGGTGCGGACCGACTCCGCATGCTCGACGACGAGCTGGACGACCTCCACGTGAGCTTCATCGCCGAGGTGGCGGCTGGGCAGGGCAGCGTGCCCGTGGCCATCGAGCTCGCGCTCGTCGGCCGTTTCTACGAGCGCCTGGGTGACCACGCCGTCAATATCTCGGCACGGGTGAAGTACCTCGCCACCGGCGGCACGTAGGGGGCAGCGCTGCACGGACGCCGGTGTTGGACGGGCTAGGTTGGTCGCCGCAGCAAGAGGAGGCATATGGATCTCGGTCTCGATGTCGCGGAGCGCAATGGCTACGCGGTGCTCAGCGTTCGTGGTGAGGTGGACGTCTACACGGCGCCCAAGTTCCGTGAGCGGCTCATCGAGTTGGTCAGTGACGGCAAGCACCGCATCATCGTCGACCTCGAAGGCGTCGACTTTCTGGATTCGACCGGTCTCGGCGTGCTGGTCGGAGGGCTCAAGCGGCTACGGAGCCACGACGGCGACCTGCTGCTGGTCTGCACCCAGTCCCGGATCCTCAAGGTGTTCGAGATCACCGGACTGACGAAGGTCTTTTCGATCTTCGATTCGGTCGACGCCGCGTCCGCCTCTTAGCCCACGAGCCGCAGGGTGCCGGAAGTCGTCGAGCTCGAGATCCCGGCTCGACCCGAATTCGTCGCTCTGGCCCGCCTCGTCGTGTCGGCCATGGCCCAGACCGACGCCGTGCTCAGCGACGACCAGGTCGACGACCTCAAGATCGCCGTCTCCGAGGCCTGCACCAACGCCATCGAGGCCCACGACACGATCGCCACCGAAGAACGCGTGACCCTGCGGTGCTGGTCCGACGACCGGGGGCTGCAGGTGACCATCGAGGACCACGGTCCTGGCTTCGACCCCTCGTCGCTGCCCGACCATCCGCCGCCGACCGACCCCGACCGGCTGAAGTTCGAGCGCGGGCTGGGAATTCCGCTGATCCGCGCCTTGGTTGACGAGGTACAGATCAGTTCGTCGACATCCGGCACCGAGGTGCGCCTGGCCATGTGGAACATTTCCAACGGCGCCTAGGCCCAGGGGGAACGATGGTTCTCAGGGATAGGTTCAAGAACCTCACCAAGACGATGTCGCAGATCGACCAGGAGAAGCTGCGGGAGTTCTGCTCGGGCCACGCCGAGTGTCTGAGCATCGGTGAGGCCCAGCCCCGCCAGGAGGTCACCCTCATCGGTGAGATCAAGAGCCTGCGGATCGTGCCCCGCGCCGGCTCGCCGTCGCTGGAGGCCACCATCACCGACGGCAGCGGCGCCCTTGTCGCCGTCTGGACGGGCCGCCGCCGCATCGCCGGTGTGAGCCCGGGCAAGCGGCTCCTGGTCAACGGCCGCGGCGCCCCCACGGGGCCCACGGGCCGCCTGCTCTTCTACAACCCGCGTTACGAACTGCTCTGAGCGCTCGGCTGGCCGATCAGCAGGGTCTTGACGGTGTCCTGGGCCTCGGAGTGGACCAGCACCAGCACCTCGTCGCCGGTCTCCATGACCGTCTCGCCCCGGGGGACGACGACGTGACGCTCCCGCACGACGGCCACGATCGTGGCGTCACGGGGCACACCCAGCTCGGCGATCGAGCGCCCGATCGCGGGTGAGCCCTCGGCCAGCGTGACCTCGACCAATTCGGCGTCGCCCAGCTGCATGAGGCGCACGAGCGAGCCGACCGCCACCGCCTCCTCGACCAGGGCTGTGAGCAGGTGCGGCGTGGAGACCGAGATGTCGACACCCCACGACTCGTTGAACAGCCAGTGGTTCTGGGGATGGTTCACGCGTGCCACCACCCGGGGGACGGCGAACTCCTGCTTCGCCAGCAGCGACACCACCAGGTTGTCCTCGTCGTCACCCGTGGCCGCCACGACCACGTCGTAGTTCTCGAGGGCGACCCGCTGGAGCGACGTGACCTCGCAGGCGTCGGCCTCGACCACCTCCACGTCGGTGGTGGCCCGGACCCGCGCCACCACGTCGGGGTCCTGCTCGATCAGCACCACGTGGTGGCCACCCTCGTGCAGGTCGGTGGCGATGTAGGTGCCGACGTTGCCGGCGCCGGCGATGGCGACCTTCACCGGCGGGAGCTCTCCGTCGGGTTGTGGAGGCGGTGTTCGAGGGCATCCAGGGCATCGCGCCGGGTGACGAAGTGCAGGATGTCGCCCTCCTGGCCGACCAGGCTCGGCGTCGCCAGCCGTCCCTCGCCGTGGCGGGTCAGCGCCACCAGGCGGAACTTGTCGCCCTCGTCCATCTCGCCGAGCTTGCGCCCGGCCCACTCGTCGGGCAGGGCCCGCTCGATCATGCTCACCGTGCTGCTCGAGTCCGACCACTCGGTCACCGAGGTCTCCGGGAAGATCCGGCGCAGGACCTGGTCTTTCGTCCACGCCACCGACGCCACCGTCGGGATGCCGAGGCGCTGGTAGATCTGGGCCCGCTTGGGGTCGTAGATCCGCGCCACGACCCGAGCGATCTCGTAGGTCTCCCGGGCGATGCGGGCCGACAGGATGTTGGAGTTGTCGCCGTTGGTGACGGCGGCGAAGGCGCCCGCGTCACGGATGCCCGCCTGCTCGAGGTGGTGGCGGTCGAACCCGAACCCGTGGACGATGCGTCCGCCGAAGCGCTCGGGCAGGTTCCTGCGGAAGGCGTTGCGGTCCTTGTCGATGACGGCGACCGAATGGCCGTCCTCGTCGAGGGCCGCAGCCAGCTGTGAGCCCACTCGCCCACACCCCACGACAACGATGTGCACGGCCGGTACGCGAACACGTCGAGCCGCTGCCGTGCAAACGCGCCGGCGTGGCCGCGCGCCGTGACCGCACTACGTTCTCCCCGATGCGCAGGCGCGAGGCATGTACCAGGGCCTGAAGCGGCTGCTCGTGGGCCGGCCGCTGGCGGGCCATGAGGAGCACGGGCAACGCCTGCCGAAGACCGTCGCGCTGGCGACGTTCTCCTCGGACGCCATCTCCTCCACGGCCTACGCGACCGAGGAGATCCTCTTCGTCGTCGCCCTGGCGCCGTCGAGCCTCGCCCTCGGGCTGTCCCGGCTCGTGCCGATCTCGATCGTCGTCGCCGTGCTCATCGCCGTCGTGGTCGCCTCCTACCGCCAGACGATCCACGCCTATCCGAACGGCGGTGGGTCCTATCTGGTGACCCGCGACAACCTCGGCCGGGGCCCGTCCCTGGTGTCGGGGGCGTCGCTGCTGGTCGACTACATCCTCACCGTCGCCGTGTCGATCTCGGCGGGCGTGGCCGCCATCACGTCGCTGCCGGCCTTCAGCAGTCTCTCCGACCACCGGGTGGGGCTCGGCATCGTGCTCATCCTGATGATCACGCTGGCCAACCTGCGGGGACTGAAGGAGTCGGGGACGATCTTCGCGGTCCCGACCTACACCTACATCGTCAGCATCAGCGCGCTGATCGTCTACGGCCTGTACCGCAGCTTCTTCGGCGACGACCCCCACGTTCCCCCGCCGTCGCCCGAGGAGTTCCACGGGGCGCTGGCGGGCGGGTCTCTGAGCCTGCTCCTGCTGCTCCGAGGCTTCTCGTCCGGCGCCGTCGCCCTGACCGGTATCGAGGCCCTGGCCGACGGCGTGCCCGCGTTCCGCGAGCCCCGGGCCAAGAACGCGGCGACGACCCTCACGATCATGGGGGCCATCCTCGCCACGCTGTTCGTCGGCGTGTCGGTGCTCGCCCACCACCTCGGCCCCTATCCCAGCGAGTCGCAGACGGTGATCTCCCAGATGGGCCGGGCCGTGTTCGGCGAGGGCCTCCCCTACGTGATCCTGCAGTTCGCCACGGCCGCGATCCTCACCCTCGCCGCCAACACCGCCTTCGCCGACTTCCCGCGACTGTCGTCGATCATCGCCCGGGACGGCTTCCTCCCGCGCCAGTTCGCCAACCGGGGTGACCGCCTCGTGTTCTCCAACGGCGTCGTGTTCCTGGCCGTGATGGCCTCGATCCTGCTCATCGCCTTCGGCGGCGTCACCAACGCCCTGATCCCCCTCTACGCGGTGGGCGTGTTCACTTCGTTCACCCTGAGCCAGTCGGGCATGGTGCAGCGGCACCGGAAGGTACGCGAGCCCGGGTGGCGGCGCGGCATGGCGATCAACCTCACCGGCGCCATCGCCACCGGCATCGTGCTGCTGATCGTCGCCGTGTCGAAGTTCACGGTCGGGGCGTGGCTGCCCATCGTCGTGATCCCCTGCATCATCGCCGTCTTCGTCGGCATCCGGCGTCACTACGACCGGGTCTCGAAGGTGCTGGCGATCACGCCCGACGAGGTCCGGCCCGTACCGATGAACCACACCGTCGTGGTGCTCGTCGGGCGCATCCACAAGGGCGTGCTGAAGGCGCTGGCCTACGCCAAGTCCCTCCGCCCCCAGCACCTCCTCGCCGTCTACATCGCCTACGACGACGAGGACCGGGAGGAGATGGACCGGCAGTGGGAGGCGTTCGGCTTCGATGTGCCGCTCGAGATCATCGCCTCGCCGTACCGGGAGCTGACCGAGCCGCTCGAGGAGTTCCTCGACGAGCTCGACGCCCGCTGGTCCAACGACACCATCACCGTCGTGATCCCCGAATTCGTGGTCGGCCGGTGGTGGGAGCACCTCCTGCACAACCAGAGCGCGCTGATCATCAAGGGCAAGCTGCTGTTCCGCAAGGGCGTCGTGGTGACCGACGTGCCCTACCACGTGGACACCGAGGACGAGCGCGAGGCGGCCCGCGATCAGGGCAGCTCGTCGCCGTCGGACGGGTCGACCAGCCGGTAGCCCACGCCGGGCTCGGTGATGAGCCGGTGGATCCCCGCGGCGTCCCCCAGCTTCTTGCGCAGCTGGCTGGCGTAGACCCGGAGGTACTGCGTCTCCGACCCGTACTCCGGCCCCCACACCTCCTGGAGGATGGCCCGGTGGGTGAGCACCCGTCCGGGCCAGCGCGCCAGCAGGGCCAGGAAGCCGAACTCCTTGGGCGTCAGCTCCACCAGGCGGCCGCCCACCCGCACCTGGTGGTGGGCGAGGTCGACCCGCACGTCGCCGACGACGAGCATCGGATCGTCGACGACGCCCCGCCGGGCGCGCTGGCGCAGCGCCACGCGCACCCGCGCCAGCAGCTCGGGCATGGAGAACGGCTTGGTGACGTAGTCGTCGGCCCCCTCGTCGAGGGCCAGCACCTTGCGGTCGTCGGCGCCGTCGGCCGACAGCACGATGATCGGGACGTCGCTCCAGGTCCGGATGTTCCGGCACACGTCCACGCCGTCGAGGTCGGGCAGCCCGAGGTCGAGCACGACGACCTGGGGCGACCCGGCGGCGACCACGTCCACCGCCTCCTGGCCGGTCGCGGCTGTCCGCACCTCGTAGCCGCGCGACTGCAGCGCGGCGCCGACCGCCTTCAGGATCGCGGGCTCGTCGTCGACGACCAGGACGCACGCGGCGGTCGTCACGGGTGCACCCCCCCGTTTGATTCGCACAACAGGGGTCCTCTGGCCCCAATGGCGCGGACCAAACGGGGGGTCATCGGTGCACCGGCACCGTGAAGACGAAGGTGGCGCCGCCGCCCACGGTGCGGTCGACCCAGATCCGCCCGTGGTGGGCCTCGATGATCGCCTTGCATATGGCCAGGCCGACGCCGCTCGAGCCGCCCTTCTCGCCCCGCCGGAACGGTTCGAACACCGACGTCGCCGCCCACTCGGGCACGCCGATGCCCTCGTC
Organism: Acidimicrobiales bacterium; assembly: GCA_050744985.1. Lineage (GTDB taxonomy): Bacteria > Actinomycetota > Acidimicrobiia > Acidimicrobiales > AC-14 > JBOGIC01. The sequence continues at coordinate 1,444 of JBOGIC010000508.1, read as the reverse complement.
GGCGATACGCACCTCCACGACCTCGCCGCGCGGGCGGCCCGAGATCAGCACGGTCGAGCCGGGCGGGGCGTGACGGGCGGCGTTCTCGAGCAGGTTCGTGACCACCAGGTCGAGCTGGGTGTAGTCGGCGTCCACCAGCGGCAGGTCGTGGGCGAGGTCGATCTGCACGCGCACCTTCTGGAACAACGGCCGCAGCCGCCGCACCCGCTCGCCGACGAGCTCGTCCACGGGAACGGCCTGGCGCTCGGGCGTGAACGCGCCGGCCTCGATACGGCTGAGGGACAGCAGGTTGGCCACGATGCGGTCGAGCCGCTCGCTCTCGTCACACACCGTGCCGAGCAGCTCGGCGCGGGTGGCGTCGTCGTACTGGGCCCCGTCGCGCAGGTCGGTCGCGACCGCACGGATGGTCGCCAGCGGCGTGCGCAGGTCGTGTGACACCGACCGCAGCAGCGCCGAGCGGTGTTGGTCGACCTGGGCGAGGAGCTGGGCGCGGGCCGCCTCCTCGGCGAGCTGCGACCGCTCGGCGGTCACGGCGTTGAGTTGGTCGTACAGCGACCGCAGCTCCGCCTCACGCTCCTGGGCGGCGCGCCGGCGGGCCCCTTCCCCCGCCACCACCATCCCCAGGGCGCTGGCGACGGCCAGGAACACGGCCAGGGCCACCCAGTCCTCCCACGCGTCGACCTTGAACGTCCCGTACGGCGGGATGAAGGCGAAGTTGAGCACGGCGGCGGCGACGACGGCGACGGTGCCGGCGGCCAGGACGCCGCCCGCCAACCCGGCGATGACGACACCGATCACCAGCACGAGCGCCGGCGTCGCCCGGCCCGCCGCCGTCCGGGTGGGGGCCAGCACGGCGACCGCCAGTGCTGTCCAGGCCAGGCCCAGCACGACGCCGAGCACGGCCGACCGACCGATCCTCATAGTGCTGTGGACGAGCTTACGACCCGGCCTGTGTGGGCTGAACGCCCTCGTCAGGTTCTTCCCACAGCGTCGGGTCGAGGCCGTCGATCTGGCGCACGAACTGGTCGAGGAACCACTGCCGGAACGCCAACGCCCGCGGCGGCGTCGCCAGCGTGAGGAGGTCGGTGCCCTCCCGGCAGAAGTCGTCGGCTTCGTCGAGCATCACGCCGAGCTCGACGACGCCCGGCTTGGCGTCGGCCGGGATCCGGTAGACGAGGTCGATGCGCTCGTCGCCTCGCTCGAGGGCGGCGCGCAGCTCGGCCTCCTGCCCGGTCGTGAACCCGCTGAACCGGTTCCGGAGGCGTTCGACCAACTCGAGGAGCCGGCGGGGGATCGCCGCGTCGCTCTCGTGGACGAGGGCGAACTCCCGCAGCAACTCGTCGCCGTGCTCGGCGGCCTCCCGGTAGGCGTCGAGCGGCATGCCGACGATGTGCACCTCGACCAGGCTCGCCGTGTCGGTCATGGCCTATGCGACCCCACGCCG